>JAJFHB010000311.1 GCA_021775795.1 Hyphomicrobiales bacterium
CGGCCAGGTGCCCCTGTTGTTTTCGGAACTTTTGCGAGTTCTATATCCATGCAATCCGGTGCACCGACTTTCGGAACGCCGGAACCGTCGCTCGTTCTCTATGGTGCAGCACAACTTGCCCGTCGAATTGGTGTGCCGTTCCGCTCAGGCGGTTCTCTGTGCGGTGCCAAACTGCCAAATGCGCAAGCTGCCCATGAAAGCTCTCAGACATTGTTGCCAACGGTCCTTGCGGGCGTGAATTTTGCCCTGCATTCGGCTGGCTGGCTGGAGGGCGGTCTGGTGTCATCTTATGAGAAATTCATCATCGATGCTGACCAGTGCGCGATGATGCAGAAGTTCTCAGCAGGCGTGGATCTTTCGGAGAACGGACAGGCGCTTGATGCAATGCGTGAAGTGGGACCCGGCAGTCACTATCTTGGTTGTGCCCACACGCAAGCCAATTTCGAGACTGCATTTTTCCGCTCAAACGTTGCAGACAACAATTCGTATGAACAATGGGAAGCGGAAGGCTCGCAGGACACCGCGCAGATCGCAAACGGCATTTACAAGCGCATGCTGCAGGAATATCAGGCTCCCGAAATTGACCCGGGTGTCGATGAATCCCTGCTCGCCTTTGTCGCTCAGCGCAAAGAAGCATTGCCCGATAGTTTCGAATAGGAAAACCGCATGACCGATGATGCGGTGCGGCGCGTCGAGGCCCGCATTGAAAAAGCAGGCCTCACGGCATTTGGGTGGTTTGAGCCCTTAGCCGATGACGGCCTCGGTGAGCTTGGAAGCGGCCGGCCGGCCCGTAGCGCGGTTCTGGTGGGCAATGCCGGACCCGCAATGTGGGAGCAATTCTCGCGAACCCGGGACCCCGCAGACAAGACGCTCGACAGATGGACTGCGGACGAGGTTAGCGACATCGCACGGGACCTCGGCGGCAGAGCCTATTTTCCTTTCGACAAGCCGGCTCTGCCCTTTCAGCGCTGGGCGCAACGTTGTGGACAGGTGTTCACCTCGCCACTGGGACTTACCATTCATCCGACATATGGGCTGTGGCACGCCTTTCGCGCTGTCATTGTATTTACGGAAGTTTTTTCTGGCACAGCGCCTGTGGCAAACGAACATCCCTGCGAAAGCTGTACGGACAAACCCTGCCTCAGCACTTGCCCGGTGGACGCATTTCAACCCGGGTCTTACGATGTACAGGCGTGTGCTGAACACATGCGCACGCCGGCAGGCAAAGACTGTCTCACGGGTGCCTGTCTGGCCCGCCGCGCCTGCCCTATTGGCCGGGACTACATTTACGAACCTCCGCAGGCGGAGTTTCACATGCAGGCATTTGTTAAAGCGATACCAAGAGCCACCTGATGAACGAAATGTACGCACGCATAGATGCAAAACTTGCCCGGGACAAGATCGTCATACTGGACGGTGGAACAGGAAGTGAAATTCAGCGCCAGGGCGCCCCGATGAGCGGCGAAGTGTGGTGCGCCATTGTCACCCGCAGCCACCCGCAAATTGTCCGCAAGACACACGAGTTGTACATCGATGCCGGCGCCGATGTGATTACTGCAAACACGTTTGCCACAAGTCCCCTCATGCTCGCAGCACACGGGCTTGAAGACGATATGGAAGACCTTGACAGGCAGGCCATTTCTCTCGCCCTCGAGGCGCGAGACGCTGCTGGAAAAGCGGTCTGCGTTGCCGCCTCGATGTCCGCAATGTTGCCGGTCGTACCCGGCACTGACCGACCGGACCCCGACTGGTCACGCCCCGAAGCAGGAGCACGAGAAGCATTCCGCCGCAAAGCTCACAACATGGCAGAGGCAGGTGCTGAGCTTTTCATCATGGAGATGATGCGCGACACAACCACAGCACTTTGGTCCTGCGAGGCTGCTCTTGAAACCGGACTTCCTATCTGGCTGGGATTAAGCTGCAGGGCACGGGAATCCGACGGTGCACTGGTCGGTTACAATCGGGAAAACATCCTGTTAAGCGACGTCTACGACTTGCTGGTCAAAATTGAACCGCAAGCGATCAATATCATGCATACGTCCATCAACGACACGGACGCTGCTTTGGATTTAGTACGCTCACGCTGGAGCGGCACACTTGGCGCTTATCCCGAAGCTGGCTATTTCACCATTCCTGACTGGGTGTTTGGCGACATAACGCCTGAAGATTTTGTCGATGTCGCCCGAGGCTGGCTCGGCAAGGGTGTTCAGATTATCGGCGGTTGCTGCGGCATGACACCTGAACATATTGCTGCATTATCCGCGCAGTTCGGAGAGCAATCATGAATGACCAGAAGCAAATGTCAGGCTCCTGCTTGTGCGGTGCCGTCACTTACGAAATCAACGGCCCTCTGCGCCCGGTGATCGCCTGTCATTGCAATCAGTGCCGCAAACAGACCGGCCATTATTTTGCTGCTACCGGCACCAAGCATGAGTACTTTCAGTTGAAATCCGACGATACTCTCAAATGGTACCGTTCAAGCGATACGGCTGAACGCGGTTTTTGTTCGCAATGCGGATCCGGCCTGTTCTGGCGCGCGGACGGATCTGACTACATCGCCATTGGCGCCGGCTCGATTGACGGCGACACGGGCCTGAAACTCGAAGGCCATATCTTCTGTGAGTCGGCAGGCGATTATTACGAAGTTCTTGGCGGCGATTTTCAGCTCGCGCAATCCGGGCATCACGATAAAACGCCCGAGTAATTCACCTCAGACGCGGGCGCTCTAGCGCTCCCGCGCCACAGCAATTGCCTCAGCCAGCTCAAATTCGCCCGAAAACAGCGCCCGGCCCGTTATCGCGCCCGCGATGTTCGGCAGATACTTCAACGTCGAAATATCATCAAGCGTCTTGACCGTACCGCTGGCAATAACCGGTATGATCAACTTGGTGGCAAGATCGGTGGTGGCGGCAAGACTGCTCTCGGGCAGCTCATCGTCACGGTCAATATCTGTGAAGATGATGCCGGCGATATCATCGGTTTCAAACTGCCTGGCGAATTCTAGCGGCGAAAATGCTGTTGTTTCTGTCCAGCCTTCAACCACAACCTTGTTGGCGCGGGCATCCACACTGACGACAATCTGACCGGGATAGCGCGTGCAGGCGTCCTTGACGAATTGCGGGTCTTTCACTGCCGCTGTGGCGATGACAACCCGCAGGGCACCATGCTCGATCCACCAGTCCACAGCAGCCATTCCGCGAATGCCACCGGCAACCTGAACTGGAATGTATACGGCCTTGATGATCTCGCAGATAAGCTCTGAGTTGTCAGCCTCTCGCTGACCGACAGCATCGAGATCAACGACATGAAGCCACTCTGCACCCTGACTCTGGAATGCTTTTGCCGCTTCCACCGGGTCTGATTCGTAGATGACTGCCTGGTCCATTTGACCGCGCACCAGGTTCACGCAGCGTCCGTTCTGCAGTTCAATATCCGGAAATATAATCATGGTCGCTTCGGAGCGGATTGCGCCGCTCCGCCTCCCTCCCTCATCGGGTCTCGAAGTATAGGTCTGCAAAAAGCCAACTAGCAAATGCTTTGATCTCATTTGCCTTCCCGTTGCTGGCGAAAAGCGGCATTGTCATTTACCGTTACGACCGAATTACGACGCACGACAACGATCTGAACATTCAAAGGCTTCAAGCATGACCGACACGTTGATGCAGGGTTTCCCACCATTGCCGGAAAATCAGGTTTCTCTTGCGAACTGGCGCCAGGCGCCCTTTTGCAGCTGGGGGTTTTGTCACGTCGCGGAGATCATTCCTTCCGCCACCATTGCCAATGATCCCTCAAACATACGGCATCTTGAGGAAGCACCAGAAGATGTGATTGGTATCAGCATCGATGGGCCGGAGGGGCGTACCGTCAGTGTCGCGGACGTTCTTAATCTTACAGATACGGATGGTTTCATCGTTTTGCATGGCGGGCAGATTGCCTGCGAACAATATCGCCGTCATCTCACACCCGACACCCGGCACATCATCTTTTCGGTCAGCAAATCCGTCACAGCGATTGTTGCAGGTATTCTTGAGGCGCGTGGAGAGCTGGATCCGGATGCGCCGATCACATCCTATGTTCGAGAGATGGAGGGTTCTGCCTACGACGGCGCTACAGTGCGGCACCTTCTCGATATGCGTACAGGCATCGAGTTTCTTGAAGACTATCTGGCCACTGAAGGCGCCATTGTGCGCTACAGAGAATCCACTGGATGGAACCCTGCCGGGCCGGGTTGCGAGCCCGGTCTGCGGCAGTTTCTGCAGACACTGAAAGACAAGGATCAATCCGAGAGCCACGGTGGGCGTTTCCGCTATCTCTCACCCAATACGGACATGCTTGGCTGGGTTCTGGAGCGTGCCAGCGGCCTGAAATTTTCAGACCTTCTGAGCGAAACGCTTTGGCGGTCCATGGGCGCGGCTCATACAGCAGACGTTACCGTGGATGCCTTCGGTGCACCGCGAACCGCTGGCGGCATTTCTCTAACCCTGAGGGACCTTGCCCGGCTTGGCCAACTTTTGCTGGAAGGCGGCGCCTGGAAAGGTGAGCAGGTCATTCCGGAAAACTGGATCAATGACGTCCGCTCAAATGGCGATGCAGAAGCATGGGCGAAAGGTGATTTCGCCGATCAGATGCCAGCGGGCATGCGCTACCGTTCCAAATGGTATGTGCTGGGCGACAACCCCTCAGCTTTCTTTGGTATCGGCATCCACGGCCAGTATGTCTATGTGGATCCGGTACATGACGTCGTCATCGTCAAACTGTCGTCAAACGCTGAACCTCTGGATGAGTTCAAGGATCGGCTGACCCTGTCGATGTTTGCGGGCGTGGCGAAGAGCCTGTCGTCATAAACTCGCCCGCCATGGTCAGGTGCACAAGAAACGGGTGGACGAACGACGTTAAGACCGTACATCGAAACCCAGACACAACAGACCGTGATCCGGGAGAGATTTGAAATGTTGACGTTATTCTTTGAAGTTCTGCCCAACGAGGGGCATGAAGGCCACTATTTCGAGCGCGCTGCGGCCCTCAAGCCTGAGCTTGAGAAGAATCCCGGTTTGCTTTTCCTTGACCGCTACAAGAGCCTGACAAGACCAGACTGGATATTGTCTTACCAGCACTGGAGGGATGAAGCGTCACTGGTCCACTGGCGCTCAGATGCCCACCACCATCGTGCCCAGTCAGCCGGCCGCGGCAAACACTTTGCAGACTACAGGCTGCGCATCGCGCAGGTTGTGTTGGATGCGGTAGCAGGACAGCCTCCCGTAACCAGCACTTTGCAGAATGCCTACAATGACCCTGAACTGACTGCCGAGCGCTATGTTCTGGTCATAGAGAGCCAGGGAACAGCGTTCGGGAACAAAGGCGAAGGTTTTGCCAGCATCAACCGTGACGCCCATCACGCTAGTGTTCTAACACCAACGTCACTGGCGGAAGGCAAAGCACTCGCTGAAGAGGCAGTGGCGCACGAGAATGTTACGCGAGCCCTTCTCAGTCTTGTGTCCCGTGACTATGGAAAGTTTGATCGCACTGAAGCGCCTCAATACTACCCGGAAATCAAGCGCAAATGATCGCTCCGCTGGCAGTTCAGCCTGCAGTACGCTTACGGCGACGACCGGTACCGGCATGACGGTGTTCCAGGACGCCGGATTCCGAAATGATGTCTGACACGAGTTCCTCGCGCCGGTAGGCCATAACGTGCACGCCGGCCACACCTTTGACTTCGCGCATCTGCTGTATGATCTCGATGCAGATTTTCTTTCCCTCAAGACCGGGCTTTTCCGCCCCTTCAAGACGATCGATTACATGATCGGGCACATGAATGCCGGGCACATTGGTTCGCATCCAACGCGCCGCCTTGGCGGATGCCAAAGGCCCTACGCCGGCAAGAATGTAGACCTTTTCATCGAGCCCCATATCGCGCACCCGATTCATGAAGCGCTCGAACAAAGGCAAATCATAAATGTAATTGGTCTGAATGAACTGAGCCCCGGCCTCGATCTTCTTGGCCAAACGGTCAGCCCTGGTTTCGAAGGGAGGGATGCACGGGTTCTCTGCTGCACCCAGGAAAATCTTCGGCGGCGTTTTGATTTTGCGGCCTGACAAGAACATGCCGTCGTCACGCATTGTGCGTAAGGCCCGCAACAAAGATATGGAGTCAAAATCAAAGACCGGCCGTGCGCCGGGCTGATCGCCAACCTGAACACCATCACCTGTGAGGCAAAGGATATTGGACACACCCATGGCGGCAGCGCCAAGGACGTCTCCCTGAATGGCAATGCGATTTCGGTCACGGCAGGAAATCTGCAGGATGGAGCCATAGCCGACACGGGTCAGCAGCGCACAGATGCCAAGCGAGGACATATGACAGTTGGCGCCTGATGCATCCGTAGCGTTCAATCCATCAACGACCTCCGAAAGCGGTCGCGCCGCTTCATAGACGTCTTCGGGATTGGCAGAATCAGGAGGATTGAGTTCTGCCGTTACAGCAAAACGACCACTGCGAAGCACGCGCTCAAGGCGGCTGTTGGAACTATGGCCTTCGGGAACCGGGTTTGTCAGACCTGCAGGGTCGAGGCGGTCTTCAGGGCGTTCGGCTGACATGGCTTCAAGCGCCTTCTTTTTTCGAGCCGGATTCAAAAACCGTGGTGCTTTCCGTCGCTTCCCTATGGGGGCGCGCGGCCGACGGTTCATACGCCAGTGGAACGGCTGCAGGTTCCTCGAGATGTGCTTCAGGAAAGGCCTCAGCCATCGCGTGGCGTTCAGCTTCCTTGGTTGCCCTTTTCTGCTCCGCCATCTCACGCGCCACTCTCAGCCAGCTGGACGAGCCCTCAAGAGAACGGTCCACCGGCGGCTGAACGGTTGTGATCTTGTCACCGCTCTTCATGCGTGAGGCACCTTCCCAGGCATCAACCCAGACGCACTTCATGGCAGGCTTCACTTCACAATTACCATTCTCGCGGACACCACCGCAGGGGCCATTGCGCAGGTTTTTGGGGCAGTTCATGGGGCAAGACATGCCGGTGGATGACAACACGCACTGGCCGCACATCTTGCAGTCAAACAGCAGGCCTTTAACGGTCTTCTCAAACAAGACAACGGGCGCTTCCAGGCGGTTGTAACCGACCCGCCGGAAGATTGGATCGAGCAACACCATTGCCGGTTCAAAACAATTGTAGACCCATTCGAAGAAACGCGAATGGCGGACGGCAAATCTCCTCACGGCATACATGCAGTTCGCGCTCCTTCAAAGGCTTCCAGAATTCCCTAGCAGGGTACATTGCCTGTTTTGCGGGCCAGCCCGGGTTTGTCCAGTCTGCACGCGACATTTCATGGCGTTACCGCGTCTGTCAGCATCAAACCGCAATCATTTGATAGATCAGGATTTAGCCAACTTCTTGTGCATGACGATTGCGGGGTTTTCGTCAACCGTCGTGTGCTTTTGAACCGTCCAGTTCATGCTCGTGTAGTATTTCTGCAAAGGCCCCTTCGGGCAGAACAGATAGAGATGATCGTGGCCACTGTGACGGGCGGCATCTTCAACCACACCTGCCAGAATTGCACCGACATCGTGCCCCCGGTGGTCGGGTGCCACGTACAGACCGGAAAGCCAGGGTGTCAGACGCGGCTCACTCTCAAGATCGTTGCGCACCAAAAGAGCGACCCCGATCAGCCTGTCCTGCAGGGTTGCGCCAAAAAGCCCTTCACTGTCGCTTGCGGTAACATCAAGACACCACTCGAGCGTCTGGCCAAGCGTGAATCCGAGAGCCTGCCCCCACTCCTCGTTCAGCCAACGGGCTGCCCGATTGACATGGCTGGAGCTGCTCACCAGCCGCTCAATTTCAATCTCACTCATGAGGGATTCTGGGTTTCAACCGTTCGTTCACGCATAAAGCTTTCAAGATCACCAAACTGCGTCAACCGATACTCGTAAGCAAGCCCCAGTTTTTCCGCTGCTCGGGCCGCGTGTGCCTTCAATTCCTCAGTAGGTGCCTGAGCGAGATAAACGACCTTTTCGTAGTTGCCGAAATACATATCGCGGAGCTCCGGGTGCCGGTCGAGGCCCATTCCTTCCCAGATCAGCTTGTCGAATTGCCTCACCAGATAGTCGGTCAGGTAAAAGGACGTGAATTCGACATCCATGCGGCTTTCGAAAAGGTCGTTACCTGTGAAAAACGAATAACAATGCGGGCCGCCAATGCGTTCAGCCCCTTCTTCCTCCAGCACGACATCGAGATGTCCGCCCGTGCCACAGTCGCCATAGAGCACGTAAATTTTTTCATAATCGGCCTTTGCCGCGCGGATCTTTTCGCGCACGCCGGGAGCAATCTTG
>JAJFHB010000312.1 GCA_021775795.1 Hyphomicrobiales bacterium
ACTGGAACTGGCAAGCCTCCCAAATGGGCCCGTACTGCGGATATGACCACAGCGATGCCCGAGACAATCTTAACGCAGCATAATCTCCTAAGCACCAGCGCCTGCCAAATGAGCCGGTACCGGGTCTGTCCCGGTGCCGGCTCATGCGTTTCGGCGGGCGATCTTCGTTTCACATTCCAATGTTTTAAACATTGCCCCAGATTGCACTTGGCTTGCGGCGATAGAGGCATTAGTTAATCTGTCATTAACCATAGCGATCTAGCAACGGTCAGGGTGAACTGGAACGTCCAGTTGCTGCGGCGCGGTATGCAATTGTGAGGGGGCAAGACAGTATGAGAGCGCTCAGTCTTGGTTGCGTACTATTTCTGTTCTGGCTCCTCCTGTCTGGTCACTACTCTGTATTGCTTGTTACGCTTGGTGTTCTGAGCTGCGCTGCAATCGTTCTTCTCGTCATGCGCATGCAGGTACTCGACGATGAAGGCCATCCTATTCATCTGGTCCTTCCCGCTTTCACGTTCTGGCCGTGGCTGATCTTTGAAATTCTGAAGTCGGGTTGGACGGTCTCAAAGATTATCCTGAGTCCTTCGCTTCCCATATCACCAACCCTGACGAAGGTACGCGCTGGTCAGAAGACACGTGTCGGTGTCTATACCTATGCCAATTCCATCACTTTGACGCCGGGAACCATCTCCGTTGACGTGCAGGGCAATGACATTCTTGTTCACGCCATCACGGAAGGAGGCGCCCTTGAACTCGCCGAGGGCGTCATGGACAAGCGGGTAAGTCGTTTCGAAGGTGCCAAGTGATGTTCGAGATCGCAGCCATTGCCGTCGTGCTGGCCCATGTTTTCGCGGTCGCCCGGGCCTTAAAGGGTCCAACGGTGTTTGATCGATTGCTAGCTGCAAACTCCATCGGCACTGCGGCTATCTTACTGCTCGCCGTTGTTGGTTTCCTGGCCGGCAGGCCGGAGTTTCTCGACATCGGCATTACTTATGGTCTGCTCAACCTGATCGGCACGCTGGCAGTGTTGAAGTTCTTCAGATATGGCGATCTGAGTCTTGATGCTGATGAGGAGGTGCAGGATAAATGAGCGATTTGATCATCGACGTTTTGAGCTGGCCGCTGATCGTCGCAGGAAGTTTCTTTTACCTGGTGGGCTCCTTTGGCCTCTGGCGCATGCCGGATGTGTTCTCTCGCATGCATGCTGCCAGTGTGAGCGACACGGTTGGTGCCGGATTGCTCATCGCCGGCATGATGCTGCAGGCGGGCCTGTCGCTGGTCACCGCCAAGTTGGCAGTTATTCTCATCATCCTTATCTTCACCGGTCCGGTTGCGACCCATGCAATTGCGCGCGCCGCCCGTTACTCCGGAATCGAGCCGCTGCTGCACAGCAACAAGGAGGACGGATCATCGAAGCCCTGATCAATATGGTTCTGCTTACGCTGATGGCCGCGGTCACCATTGGGATCGTCCGGGCGCGAAATCTCTTTGCAGTTGTGGTTCTCAGCGGCATCTACAGCTTTCTCATGGCGAGCGTCATGATTGTGCTGGATGCAGTCGATGTGGCGATGACCGAGGCCTCAGTAGGCGCTGGCATGTCGATGGTCCTCATGCTCGGTGTTCTCTACCTCACGAAGGTGGAAGAAGCCGTTCCAAGCCACACCCCCTGGCTGCCCTTGTTCGTGGCTGTCGGTACGGCTGCGGTCTTGCTGTATGGCACAGTCGGCCTGCCTCCGTTCGGTGCGGCAGAGAACATCGTGCACGCCCATGTGGCACCGAGGTACCTCGAACAGTCGATTGCGGAAACCACGGTTCCAAACGTTGTGACTTCAGTGCTTGCCAGCTACCGGGGCTTCGACACGCTGGGCGAAACCGTGGTGATTTTCACGGCCGGTTTTGCAGTGCTCTTGTTACTGCGCGGCCGCCGGCGCTCACGTCCAAGCGACGATGCCTAGGCGCGGAGGTAAAGTCTCATGAAATTTGACCTCATCCTGCGTATCGCATCAAAACTGCTGCTGCCGTTCATTCTGCTGTTTGCGCTTTATGTTCAGTTTCACGGTGACTACGGACCGGGCGGTGGCTTTCAGGCCGGTGTCATCGGCGCTGCCATGGTCATTCTTTATGCGATTATTTTCGGCCTCGAAGCGGCTAAGCGTGCTGTCCCTCCCATCGTCGTTGAAACGATGATTGCGCTGGGGGCTTTGCTGTTCGCCGGAGTTGGCGTTACCAGCATGTTGCTGGGCGGGGAGTTTCTGAATTATTCGGTTTTGGCGCACGAACCTGCGCACGGCCAGCATCTTGGGATCCTTCTGGTAGAGCTGGGTGTACTCATCACTGTGGCCGGGACCATGGTCACCTTCTTCTACACCTTTGCTGGACGGGGGCGCTGATGGAATTCGTCGAGCAAATTGTTTCGCATTACAATCAGTGGATCACTATTTTCCTGATGGTGGCGGGCCTTTATATCGTGGTGGCCCGTGGCAACATGGTGAAGAAACTCGTCGGCCTGTCGCTGTTTCAAACCTCAGTCTATCTGCTCTATCTCAGCCCCGGAAAAATTCTCGGGGGAACGGCCCCCATTCTGGAAGAAGGCTTTGAGGTCTATTCGAACCCATTGCCACACGTCTTGATGCTGACCGCGATCGTCGTCGGCCTGGCGACGCTTGCAGTGGGCCTGGCTCTGGTCGTCCGGATCAATGAGGCTTACGGCACCATCGAAGAAGATGAAATCTTCGCAGACGGCGAGGACGGCAAATGATGGACCAGCTGCCTGCGCTGCAGGTCGTAATTCCACTGCTGGGAGCTTTGGCCTGTGCCCTCGCTCGCCACGGTGGCGTCGCCTGGTTCATAGCCACAGTAGTCAGCTGGGCCATGCCGGTTGTTGCCTGGTTGCTGCTCTCGCAGGCGCTTTCAGGCGGCACAATTTCGTATTCCATGGGCGGATGGGCACCGCCCTGGGGAATTGAATACCGGGTCGATGCCTTGAGCGGTTTTGTGCTGCTATTGGTGTCAATTGTCGGCGCCGTCATCATGCCCTATGCGCGGCGTAGCGTAGCTTCTGAAATCGAGGAAAAGAACCGGGCATGGTTCTATACGATGTATCTCCTCTGTCTCTGTGGTCTTCTCGGCATCACCATCACAGGTGATGCGTTCAATGCCTTTGTGTTTCTGGAAGTGTCTTCGCTGTCGACCTACGCCATGATCGCGATGGGCAAGGACAGACGCGCCTTGCTCGCGGCTTATCAGTATCTGATCATGGGAACCATTGGCGCCACTTTTTACGTCATTGGGGTTGGGCTGCTGTATTCCGTCACCGGTACGCTCAACATGGTGGATCTGGCACAACGCATCCCCGAAGTAGAGAGCACGCGCCCGGTGCTGGCGGCGCTGGCCTTTATCATAGTCGGTGTCAGCCTGAAACTCGCCCTGTTCCCGCTGCATGTCTGGTTGCCAAACGCATATGCCTACGCGCCGTCGACCGCGTCGGCTTTTCTTGCGGCCACCGCCACCAAGGTTGCGATCTATCTGATGTTGCGGTTCCTGTTCACCGTGTTCGGTGTCGGCATCACATTTGACAGTTTGCCGATAACAAACATCTTCCTGGTGTTATCTCTTGCAGCAATGTTCGGGGCCTCAATCGTTGCTATCTTCCAAGATAACCTGAAGCGCATGCTGGCTTATTCCTCTGTGGCACAGATCGGCTACATCACTTTAGGCATAGCGCTGGCAAATCACACAGGCATGACGGGCGGCATTGTGCATCTCATCAATCACGCGATGATAAAGGGTGGATTGTTTCTTCTGCTCGGCGCCGTCGTTTTCCGCATTGGCAGTGTCAAAATTGACGATTTGGCAGGTCTTGGCCGCAAGATGCCCATTACCATGGGGGCGTTTGTAATCGCCGGCCTCAGCATGATCGGTGTGCCAGGTACTGCCGGGTTCATCAGCAAATGGTTTCTGGCCGTCGGGGCTATGGAGCACGGCTGGTGGTGGATTGTCTTCCTTCTGGTCGCAAGCTCCATTCTCTCGGTCGTTTACATCGGCCGGGTCGTGGAGGTTGTGTGGTTCCGGGAACCCTCTGAAAAAGTGGCCGAAGCGAAAGACGTGCCTTTGGACATGATGGTTCCCGCTCTCCTGCTGGTTGCCGCATCCGTCTATTTCGGCGTCGACACGAGATTGACGGCAGACATTGCAGCACTCGCTGCTGAAGCGCTTCTTGGAGGTGTCCGATGAGCGGATCTGACATGATCATCGTCTGCCTCGCCATTCCGGTAGTTGCCGCTGCATTGATTGGATTGTGCGGTAAGCATCCCAACCTGCGGGAGGCCGTTACACTTACAGCGGCAGGCGGATTGTTGATCGCTGTGCTGGCGATCTACAGGGACGTCCGTGCAGGTGAAATGCCAGCGGTAAGGTTTTTTGAAATCATCCCGGGAACAGGCGTAACCGCCGGCGTTGACATTGCCTTCAAGGTTGAGCCGCTCGGGATGCTGTTTGCCCTCGTAGCTTCCGGCTTGTGGATCGTAAATTCGATCTATTCCATCGGCTACATGCGCGGGAACAACGAGCCGCGTCAAACGCCATTTTATATGTGCTTCGCTGTAGCGCTGGCCAGCACCATGGGCATTGCCTTTGCCTCAAATCTGTTCACTCTGTTTTTGTTCTACGAAATTCTGACCCTGTCGACCTATCCGCTCGTAACGCACAAGGGAAATGCGGAAGCGCGGAATGGTGGGCGCATGTATTTGCTGATCCTGCTTGGCACCTCCATGGGCCTGTTTCTTCCTGCCATCGTCTGGACCTATGTTCTGAGCGGTACGATGGAGTTCAGCCCCGGTGGCATTCTGGCGGGTAAGGCCGACGGTGCAATCGTCGGCATCCTGCTCGCGCTCTATGCCTTCGGTATCGGCAAGGCGGCGTTGATGCCGTTCCACCGCTGGCTGCCGGCGGCCATGGTGGCGCCAACGCCGGTGAGTGCGCTTCTGCACGCAGTGGCCGTGGTCAAGGCGGGCGTGTTCTCCATTGTCAAGGTGATCGTCTATGTCTTTGGTGTGGAGTGGCTTTCAGCGGCGGGTACCGGCGATTGGCTCGCCTGGGTTGCGGGCATCACCGTGCTCGCGGCCTCGCTGATTGCCTTGCAGCAGGACAATCTGAAACGGCGACTCGCCTATTCTACGATAAGCCAGTTGGCCTACGTCGTCTTGGCGGCGGCAATACTGACGCCGATCTCGGTTGTCGGCGCCGCGATGCACATCGCTGCGCATGCCTTGGGAAAGATCACCCTGTTCTTCGCAGCCGGCTCGATTTACACCGCCGCGCATCTGACCGAGGTCAGCCAGCTTAACGGAATCGGCCGGCGCATGCCCTGGACGATGACAGCCTTTGCCATTGGCGCATTGAGCATGATCGGCATTCCGCCGACAGCCGGTTTCCTCGGCAAATGGTTCATGCTTTCCGGCGCTATGGAAACCGGACACTGGTTCGCGGTGGCCGTGATATTCATCAGCACTCTGCTGAATGCGGGCTATTTTTTGCCGATCGTCTA
>JAJFHB010000313.1 GCA_021775795.1 Hyphomicrobiales bacterium
CTGCCGGTCAGGATCTGCATTTCGCCTGCAACGACCAAATGGAAGAGCTTGTGTATGCGGCGGTCCCATCCACAATCTGGGCCCGTTGCCCCTGCGCACAGGCGAAGTGCGACACCGCAGACGTTCCAACCTGAATGGACGTATCCCGGTCGCTGCTGCCACCCGAAAGCGGTTGTCCAGGGCGGGTTACCTTGACATCAAATCCCGACAGGGAATTGGAATATTGAAAGGCGACTTCATAGCGCTGGTTGTTGAATTCCACAGGTTCGCGGTACTCAACGCCAGCCGCGGAATACTCGCTCCACGTCGTTGTCTGACAGCCCGTCAGCAACAAGGCGGTTGAACAAAGAACTATTGTCAGTTTACAGCGCATAGCGTCCCGTCCAGCTGTAGCGTTTCAATCTGAAAGCGTCATACAGCAAATCCCCACTCCTTTGAAGCATTGTGGTCGATAATCACCAAGTCTTCATTTGCTTTCAAACGGGATGGACGAACCATACCCGGGGATATGTCAGCTCCATCTCCCTTGTTGTATAATCCTGCAAGGACCAGTGTCATCAGATGAGCAACAAGAAATGAAATTGCCAAACTACACCGTTGCAGCCTTCACCGGTCAGGGGCTTGCGGGCAATCCTGCTGCTGTGTGTCCGCTGGATGCATGGTTGCCAGCCCCGGTGATGCAGGCAATTGCCCACCACAATGCCTTGCCGGAAACCGCGTTCTTTGTGGAAAGCGACGGGATTTTTACCATCCGCTGGTTTACGCCGACCCATGAAGCAAACATGTGCGGTCACGCAACCCTTGCATCTACGTGGGCACTGCGTCACCTGCTTGGCCGCACAGATGAACAGTTCGAATTCCGCTCGGCCTTCGGCTATGAGATGACCGCAGTTGTAGGAGATGAATTTATCACGCTGGACTTCCCCGCCGGTCAGCTTGCCCCCTCAAAAAGCGAGGCTCCAGCACGTGCCCTCGGAGTAAGCGTAGAGGAAACGCTTCTGGGACAGAGCTGGGTTTGCCGGTTGAGCAACGAAGCCACTGTCCGTTCCTATGAGCCGGATATTGAGGCAATTGGCACTCTGGCCGAAGACGGCATCATCATCACCGCAAAGGGCGAAAATTGCGATTTCGTCTCCCGCTATTTTACGCCGCAATCCGGTATTCCGGAAGATCCGGTCACGGGCTACGCACATACACTTCTGGTGCCATACTGGGCAAAAAAACTGAACCGGAAGAAGCTCCATGCCCTGCAGGTATCGAGGCGCGGTGGCGAGCTTTTCTGTGAGTTGAGAGGGGAACGGGTCCTCATGCAGGGCCGCGCCAGCTTGGAAAGTGAAGGTGCGCTCATCATCGACGCAGAAAGTGGCACAATCGAACCGCTTTAGTGTTTCTCAATGTGTGGAGGTTCACTCGCAACCTCATCGGCTGCCCGGGATTGCTTGTTTAAGCAGAACCACCTGCGGCCAAAGGCATATGCCCTGCCGAACGCGATACTTTCTCGACAACGCGGTTGCGCAACGTTGTCATGCTCGTGCCAATGCTTTCAATAATCAACCAGAAAGCCCTGGAACGCTCCAGATGCGCCCGTTCGACATACATCTTCATTTCGTCTGCGCTGGGATATTGATTATTGCTCATGTGCTTTTCCTCAATTAAGCTTCGCTTGACACGACCTTGAGTGTCTTCGCCTGTTACATGCTTTATATGTGCGGGAAACGGGCACTTACAAACGAGAAATTACGCACTTCAGACAAGGTGAGCTTACTTGAAACAATACCGGGAACTGCCGTTGGGAGCCTTGCGGGCGTTTGAAGCTGCAGCACGGCACTTAAGCTTCAAGAACGCAGCGGAAGAGCTCAGCGTGACACCGGCAGCGTTAAGTTTTCAGATCCGAAATCTCGAAGAACTGCTGGCCCACAAATTGTTTGATCGCGGCAACCGGACGATCGCTCTTACAGCTGATGGAGAGCGCCTGTTTCCCGGCGTACGGGAAGGCTTCGAGAAGCTTGCAGGGGCTGTGGACCAGCTTGACCAGGGTGGTGACGAGAGCATTCTGGATATCAGTGTCGGGCCGGCCTTTGCAACAAAGTGGCTGACACCTCGTCTCATCCATTTTCTCGAGCGCCACCCGGACATTGACCCACGCATTTCAGCAACTCTGAAGCAGACGGATTTTGATCGCGAGCAGACCGATGTGGCGATCCGCTTTGGTGCAGGCCCCTACCCCGGTCTGCGTATGATCACGTTGCTCGAAGATTCGGTCACACCCATGTGCAGCCCGGAAATGCTCACCGGCCCGCCAGCAATAATCAGACCAGAAGATCTGCACCATCACACCTTGATCCATGACGATTCGCTTTTGCCGTTCCCGGGTGCCCCTGACTGGGCAAGCTGGTTTGAAGCGGTGGGTATTGAACAGCCCGATCTTGGCCGTGGCCTGCACTTCAACCACGCAGATCACGCTCTTGATGCCGCCATTGAAGGCAATGGCGTCGTCCTGGGCCGAACCGTTCTCGCTGAGCGCGACCTTCGATTGGGCCGTCTTGTCGCTCCCTTTGATGTGAAACTTCCTCTCACACAACGCTTCAGACTGGTCTATCGCGAAGGCCTCGACGACAGACCCAAAATCGCGGCCTTCAGAGAATGGTTGCTGGCTGAAATCGGATCGGCAGATACAATGATGACGGGCCCTTCGGAACAATGATGTTCGCAGGGGCAAAACAGCGTTCAAGACAGGCGGAAAGTGTGTGAGCCACCACGACACGCCGGAAAGCAAGCCGCCAATGGTGCAGGACATAAACCTTCTCGAAGATCTTGAGCGCAAAGTTCTGTGGCTCTCTTCCCAGATAATCCATAACGCCAACCACAACCGGCCGTCGGCAGACGGGCTCAAAGTTGGCGGCCATCAGGCATCGTCTGCGTCATTGGCCACCATTATGACAGCTCTGTATTTTGCGGTGCTGCGCCCGGAAGATCGGATTGCCGTGAAGCCTCACGCAAGTCCTGTCTTCCATGCAATCCAATATCTTCTTGGCAATCAGACACTTGATAAACTTCAACAATTTCGCGGCCTTGGTGGCGCGCAGTCCTATCCATCCCGCACCAAAGACGCTGACGATGTCGATTTTTCCACAGGCTCAGTCGGCCTCGGCGTGGCCATGACGTCTTTCGCAAGCATCGTGCAGGACTACATTCGTGCCAAAGGCTGGGGCACGGACTGGCCAGAAGGGCGCATGATTGCTCTGCTCGGCGACGGCGAACTGGACGAAGGCAATATTTACGAGGCGTTGATCGAAGGCTGGAAGTACGGACTTCGAAATACCTGGTGGATCATCGACTACAACCGTCAAAGCCTCGATGCTGTCATTACCGATCGCCTCTTCCCCAAAGTGGAAAACACCTTTGAAAACATGGGCTGGGAAGTTGCGACCCTGAAGTATGGACGAAAGCTGCAACAGGCATTTGAGCAGCCCGGTGGAGAAGCACTGCGTCAGTGGATAGACGACTGCCCAAACAGCCTCTACTCCGCCCTCACCTTCCAGGGCGCAGACGCCTGGCGAAAGCAGCTTACAGCCGACTTGCCCGGCAATCCGGACACGCTTGCGCTCATTGAGACACTCGACGATCCAGAACTGTCCACCCTCTTGACGGACCTTGGCGGCCATTGCATGGAGACGCTGCTCCAGGCGTTTGCCGCCGCCTCGAACGACCGACCCGTTTGCTTCATCTGTTACACGGTCAAGGGTCACGGTCTGCCGCTGGCAGGTCACAAGGACAACCATGCGGGCCTCATGACCCCAGAACAGATGCGTGTCTTTCGTGATGAGTGCCGGGTGATTGAGGGCCAGGAATGGGATCGCACCGCGGGCCTGCAACGGCCGCACGACGAGGTTGAGGCATACCTGTCGAACGTTGACTTCAATCAGCGTGGCAAACGGCGGCGGAAGGCTGCTCACATTCCTGTTGGCGACCTGCCCTTGCCGGCCATAAAGGGCTCAATGTCCACACAGGAAGGTTTCGGCAAGCTGCTTGATCAGATTGCACGCAGCGAAACACGTCTGGCTGAACGCATTGTCACGACTTCCCCGGATGTCACCGTATCCACAAATCTTGGGCCCTGGGTAAACCGGCGCGGCATCTTCTCGAAGCAGAGCAAGGAGGATGTTTTTCAGATCCGCAAGCTAATGTCGGGGCAGCGATGGTCTTCAGGACCGGACGGCCAGCATATTGAACTTGGCATCGCGGAAAACAATCTCTTCATTATGCTTGCCGCAGCCGGCCTGTCTCACGAGCTTTTCGGGGAACGGCTGCTTCCCGTCGGTACATTGTACGATCCATTCATACAACGCGGTCTCGATGCCTTGAACTATGCCTGTTACCAGGACGCGCGTTTTATTCTGGCGGCAACACCTTCAGGCATCACGCTTGCACCTGAGGGCGGAGCACATCAATCGGTTGGAACACCACTCATCGGCATGGCGCAGGACGGAATTGCAGCCTTCGAACCTTCATTTGTCGATGAACTCGCTGTCATCCTGGAATGGGCATTCGACTACATCCAACGCGAGCCGGCAGACGTTCCCAGTGGCGATGAATGGCTTCATGAGCGTGACGGGGGTTCGGTCTACCTGCGTCTTTCGACCCGCAATCTCGACCAGCCAGTGCGCGAAATGACGGATGAAATGCGTGACGGCATCATCCAGGGCGGATACTGGATGCGCCCGCCTGCTGAGGGTGCAACTCTGGCTGTGGTATACACCGGCGTCGTCGCCCCCGATGCTGCATCAGCCCTTGGCAGGGTTTTGAACGGCATGCCGGGAGCGGGCCTCCTCGCAGTGACATCAGCAGATCGCCTCAACGCGGGCTGGAAGGCGGCACAAACAGCACAGCAACATGGTCAACACGATACCACATCCTATGTCGAACAGCTGCTAGCACCGCTGGATCGTAATGCCCAGATGGTCACTGTCATTGACGGTCATCCAACCACACTTTCATGGCTGGGCTCTGTTCACGGCCACAAGGTTCAGGCGCTTGGCGTCGAACATTTCGGGCAGACAGGCACGATTGAGGATCTCTACTCCATGTACCGTATTGGCGAAGAGGCAATTGTCGAAGCCTGCCTGGCAACCCGCCCCCGGCGGCGGCGTACGTAAACTTTGAAACATTCCCCTCATTTGTTGACTTCAAATGATCGGCATCATTGTGTATTGACCAAACGGCGGTATTGCGCGCGTGGCGTCAGATGCTAAATTCAGGCAGGGATCGGGGCGCTTGGAAGCATAAAACAAGACTCGTGGCGGATTGCGCCAAAGGGTCGAAGTGTCAGGTTGGTGGTGGTGGCAAAATTCTGTTCTAAAGTGGGGGTGCTCGGCGCCGTCGCCGCCACGCTTGTGGCCGTCGTGGGCATACAACCAGCGCAAGCAGACGTGGACATCGCCATCGTCGGCCCTATGAGTGGTCTGTATGCCGAATATGGCGAGCAAATGCGCCAGGGAGCTTTGCAGGCTGCCGCCGACATCAACAGCAGCGGCGGCGTTCTGGGCACAGAGATTGACCTGAACATTGAAGATGACCAATGCGATCCAAGGCGCGCCGTCGCCATCGCAAATTTTCTGCCCGGCGACGAAGTCCGGTTGGTAGTCGGGCACTTCTGTTCTGCAGCATCGATTCCAGCCTCCAAAATCTACGAAGAAGAAGGCATTATTCAGATTACGCCCGCACCGGGCGATCCAAAACTGACCGATCAGGGTGGCGATAACATCTTTCGGATTGCCGGCCGCGAAGACCGTCAGGCAATACTCGGCGCCCATGTCCTCGTACACTATTTTGCCGAATCTCCCATCGCCATCGCCCATGATGGTGGAGCCTACGGATTGAGCCTCGCAAACACTGTGCAGCAGGTGCTCAACGAGCGCGGAATAACGGAAACGCTGTTTGAGGAGTATGCTCCCGGTCTTGACGACTACGGTGATCTTGTCAGGCGCCTTACGGCGGCAAACATCGCAGCTTTGTATGTGGGCGGCAATCATGCGGACGCCGCCATCATAGTGCGGCAGATGGCCGACCGGGGCCTGCGGGCTCAAGTGATCGGTTCAGACGCCCTTGCAACAGAGGAATTCTGGTCCATTGCCGGAGAAAGCGGTGAAGGCACGCTTTTGACCCTTCCGCTCGATCCACGCACCATAGAATCAGCGGAACCGATCATTGCGCGGTTCCGCTCCCACAGGATCGAACCCGAAGGGGTGACGCTCTACACCTATGCAGCAATTCAGGCATGGGCTCAGGCGGTTGAAGCCGCTGGCACGTTTGAGGCCGAAGGGGTGTCGGCAGCCATGCGTAGCGAAAGCTTCCGAACTGTGCTTGGAACCATCGTATTTGATGAAAACGGCGATGTGAATTTCCCGGGCTACGTCTGGCACAAATGGTCTAACGGCGAGTTGGTCACACCGTAACCGGGTTCGGATCAGAGTTGAAGGGATGCCAGATCTGCAGCCTGCAGCAAGGTTTCACGGTCAGCCTTACCCACCAGAACAAGTTCCAATCCGTTCTGCACCCATTGCACAATGCCAATTCCATCGTGGGTGAGAAATTCAGGTTCGCTGTCAGCTGCGTCTTTGCGATGAAAACACAGCGCAAGTGGTTCACCCGCCTCACTCGGCAGATAAACCAACTGAAACAGCGGCCAATTGTCATATTCCAGCAATTGCCCCCGGCGAAATTCAAGGCCCTGTTCACTCAGATCGGGAATCGCAAGTACTTCATC
>JAJFHB010000314.1 GCA_021775795.1 Hyphomicrobiales bacterium
TGATCGGCAGATACATCTCTTTGCAGGCACGTCTATCCGGCATTGTGGAAACACTTTTTGCGCATGCCTCAAGTAGCTATGTGCTTGGTGTGCAGTTCCGAGGCACAGATGCCCGTCACGATCCGCGCCGCAACATCCCGGAGTATGACGTCTTTGCCGGTGCCATCTCAGAGCATTTGAACGGGCTGCCGGCAGCATCGGCACAGAGCCCTGTCATCTTTGCCGCCAGTGATGAACACGCCTTCATCGAAATGTTGAAAAGCAGGTTTGAGAGTGTTCTCTCTTTTGAAACCGTCCGCGAAGTCTCGCAAAACGCAAGCGCCGAGACCACTGGGCCGATGGGCTGGAGGATGCCTTCTTTCATCGGGCAAGATCGCGACAAAGCGCTTGAAGGCGCAATTCTCGATTACGCAGGCCTATGCCGCTGTAATTATATGATCCACAACTTCGGCAGCCTCACTAATGCTGTCTTGCTGACCCGGCCGGAAATGGGCAATTGCCTCATCGGTGACGATTATGAGCAGGTCATGGCACGGCATTAGGAGCTCAAGCTAGAAGCGCCCTCAAGCCTGCCTTACCGGTGCAGGAAACACTCCTAGAAAACGACCGCACCCTGAACGAACACGCCATAGCGTTCTGCGCTGAAGATGGCATTCTGGGGAAAGCCGCCTCCCGGCGTCTGCTCGAAATGGGCATCACCATCCGTATTGAAAATGCGCCAGTATCTGAGGCCGACACCAAGCTCCAGCATTTCGTGGACCTGGAAATTGACGACGCTTTCAAACTGCATGCCATGTCCACCGCCATCCTCCGGCAAAGGAAGAATAGTAGGGCGAAGATGGTGGCTGTCCTGGCCATCAAGCCAGGAGTAGGTGTAGGCGCCTTCAGCCGTAAGGCTGATGAATTCATTAAGCCTCAGGTCCGTCACAAGGCCGGCCCTGATCGAGTGCCAATTTGATTTCTGGGATATTATGCTTACCCCGTCGGCTATTGTCGGCACACATATCCCGCTGGCCGCCCGTTGCACACAACCCATGGCGTGGACATTTTCCCGCCAGTAGTGGTAGCCGACGAAGAGCCCGGTCCGGTGGCTCTCCGTTTCAACAACTGTGCGACCGATGTCCACACTGGCATAGGTGAGGGCGCCATCTTCCTGCGTGCTGATGGTATTCGAATAGGGCGCGACTACTGGCGGAAAGTCTTCATCAACAAGCTCTCCACCAGGGATCCCGCCGGCACCGACGTAGCCCTTTACAAAGAAACGGTTGAGCGCGCCGTCGCCTTCATAATCAGCCCGAAAAAACACTTCTCCCGAATGCGCATCAAGATCGCTGTAGGTGAGGCGGGAAATCATTGCCGGAACATCTGGTCTGATCAGATCGAAATCTGTCTGACCGGTGCTGTACCAGTATCTGGTTCCAATTTTGAACGTGAAACCGTCGTCGTTGTTATCGGGCAGGTCGAGGGATGAGACGGAGTTGACAGCCGCCGACGCAATAGCGTCGAGATCGACAGTCAGGCCGCCCCTGATGGTGTGAAGATTATCAAGGCTGACGTTGATGGGCGTTGCTGATGTTGGAAATTCATGGCCTCGGGTGCCCAGATCCGTAAAGAGATATTCGACACGGGCTCTTACCCCACTCAACACTTCCCATTCAAGACCGCCACCGGCAGTCCAGCCGTAATGCATGCGGCTGTTGAGGTTGAGAACGTCTGCCATCGCATCAACAGAACCAGCTGCAAAGCCACCTGTAATGTACGGCATGATCCCGTCAACCAGGTATCCGACGCGGGCTCTGGCAGTGGTCAGGAATTCAAGCTCTGTAGAACAGCCCCCTGAAAATCCAGTGCAAAATGGAACATTGACGCGATCCTTGAGATCCACGTGGCTGATATCCGCCTCAACGCCAATAATGAAATTTCTGATCTGATGATTGTAGCCGGCAACCGCCCCTCCGGTGATGCCGTTCACATCAAAGTCGTCCGACGATCCTCCACCTGTGATGGAGTGCTCGCTCTCGCCCAGCGCATAACCGAACGTCAGACCCATGTAAGGGCCCGTCCAGTCCTGCTCACCGCCGTAGCCTGAAGAATAATCCGCCGCCTGCCCAGCGCCTGAACAAAGCACCAGCAAAGCTGCCGCCCCTATTAGAGATCTGTGCATTTCCCCTGCCCAACTATTTTATTTTTTTCATTGGCGCCCATTTGTTAGGCTGCCTTTTGCAACACTCACTGCTTCCCCGGCAGCTTGTGACTCTCACGAACATGTTGGTCTGCCTGACGCACAGGCTCGTGACAGGTTCCAAGAATGGCACATTCCAATGGTCAGTGCTCGTCAAATTTGCAGGTAATGCAGATTTCTAGGACAGCAATTCCCATGATGTTTGAGCACATCCTGGTAGCAGGGATCGGCCAGATGATTGTCGAATGTCAGATTGGTGGTAGCGCTGCTCGTCACTCAACTCTTTAGAGCTGAAAACTCCTCGTCCAGAAACCCGCACAACCCCTCCACCAACTGACGGATCGCAGGCGAGGCCTCTGCTGTTCCCTTCCTCAACTTGGCCGTGAACGGCAGCAATCTCCGTTCGAGGAAATCATGCTGGGCGCGGCGCAGGGACGTGACGGTGCCAGCGTCTGCCTGATGCTGACCTTCCAGAAAGGTGAGGAAGTGCATGAATTCGAGCTCGACGCAGATGTGGTCCGGCAGTTCGGCGGTGTCGAGACGGCGCAGGCCGAAGTGGTCATAGATCCGCACCAGATCCTCAAACAGCGCGGTTTGGTCCCACGTGATGTGGCTGCTTTCGTGAAGGGAAATGGCGTGTTTGTGAATGCCCGTATCGAAGGCCTTCAAAAAGGCGGCTTCGGTCTGGGGAGAGGGAGGTGGTGCGATGCTCTCATCGAGAATATCGCTGCCACCGCCCGGTTCACGAAAGGCGGCCGCAAAGCCCTGATAGATGAGACTGCGTTCCATGGACGTGTCAGCCGGCGCGGAGCTGGTCGACGGCTTCCTGGGTCATGCGTTCAATCTCAATGCGTGTGTCGCGATCGAACATCCCCGGTTGCCCTTCCAGCATGCCGACCTTGAGGTGCGGGTGATCGCCCGCAAGTTCCACCGGGTTGACAGGCGAGGGGGAGACGCTGCGCGGCGCGCCCTTGCCTGGAAACTGGTAGTTCTCCCAGGCGTGATGCATGACCGTTGAGCCAGGCTGCACGCCGGGTGCCACCTTGGCGCGAACGACGAATTCACTCACATCATTGAAGGCCCGCATCCAGTCACCATCGGCAATGCCGCGCGATTCCGCATCTTCAACCGAGATCACCATATAGGGCTGGCCGCGGTTCAGACGCTGCATGATCTTGCTGTCGCGCCAGACCCCGTGGATTGACCAGCGCGTGTGTGCTCCGGTCATGATCAAAGGATAGTTGCCGCCCATGGACGGCGGCTCTTTGTAGCGCGGCAAATGCTCATCGTGGGCGAGATAGAGGGTGTGATCGATGTAGAACTGAATGCGCCGTGTCTGCGTCGGGTAGGGGTGCTTCTTGATCGTGTGGTTGGTGAGAGGAATGAACGGCTCATCTGCCTTGAGCTCGCCCGCATTGCCGATTGAAAGCGGACTGAGGCCAAGGCTGTTGTAGCGGGCAAAGCCTTTTTCCTTCTGCTCTTCCCAGCTCACATGGGACAGGTTGCTTGACTGCTCAAGAATGGCGCCGGCCGCCTTGTCCGTATCGTTCTCCGTAAATTGCCCGTCCATGGTCATGTCTTCATAGAGCTGGTCGAGCTTGATCTCCTTGCCGATGTGCGAGGTCACACTTTCAAGACCGCGCTCCTTCGCCTGCTCCTGGATATGCTTTGTCAACATGGTGATGATCCAGAAATCGGTCTGGCTTTCGCCAAGCGGCTCCACCGCCTGATTGGTGACGTGGTTATAGGGCACCAGCGGCGTGACCCATTTGTGGTCGGTGGTTTCATACCAGGCCGCGGCGGGCAGCACATAATCTGCCTGCTGGCCGGTCGAATTCATGCGGAAATCGATAACAACGCTGAGGCGTAGCTTCGGCCACAAGACATTGAGGATCTGGTCTCCACCACGCACAGCACGCAGCGGGTTTGAGCAATAGTGAAACAGAATGCGCGGGTCATCGCCGAGCGGCGGTTGCAGCGGCAGATCCTTGTTCTCAAGCGCCTGATGCAGTGATGCTTTGGTCGGCTGTTGCAGGCCCGGGATCCATTTGTCCGCTTCACCCGAGAGGTCCTCCTGACCGCCATGCACCTTCCAGAACAGGGCACTCGACGTCCAGATCGGCAGGGTTGAGCCTGGATCGTTGAAATTGTGAGTGCCCATTTTCTTGAAGAACATTTCAGCCGTTTCGCCGGTGGCCAGATCCCACAAGAGGTCGGTGCCAAGCTCCATGCCGAACGACAGGCGCTCGGAGATGCGCAGTCCCGAAACATAATCCTCCCAACCGTCATTGGCGAGAAAGGGGAAGGCCGAATAGCCGGAACCGGGCTTGGCGATCTGTCCGAGCAGCACCCAGATCAAAATCATGGAGCGTTCGGTCAGGTTACCGTGAAAATACTTGTTGAGGCTGGAGCCGGAAACATTCGACAGCGCCCGCGCCTTGATGATCATGTTGGTGAGACGGCGGACCAGCTTTACGGGCGTGCCGCACATCTCCGATACAGCTTCCGCCGTATAAGGGGCAAGCCGGTCGCGCAGAAGAGAATAGACCGAGCGCACTTCGATCTCAGAGCCATCGTCGAGTGTTACGGTCCGGCGTACGTCCAGTTGCGGTTCATTGCCGTCAAGATCGAGGGTCTTGCGCTCTGCGGCGATGAACTCGCCCGAGGCGTCGAGATAGATGAAATGGTCTTCATCACCACCATCCAGGTCCGCTTCGGTGAGCAATTTGCGGGTGTCTGAGCGCACCAGCAAAGGCAGGTCTGTCTGTTCGCGAACGAAGGCTTCGTCCACATGACCGCCTTCGACAATTTCGCGGGCAACACCCAGCGCCAGGGCGGCATCCGTTCCCGGTTGCACCGGCACCCAGAGATCGGACTTGATGGCCGATGCCCCATAGTCCGGCGAAATGGCAACGATCTGCGTGCCGTTGTAACGGGCTTCTGTAAAGAAGTGGGCATTGGGAATTGAGGTGTAAAGCGGGTTCGAGCCCCAGATCAAGATCAGGTCGGAATAGAAATAATCCTCGATGCCGCGCTCGATATAGATGTTGCCGAAAGTTTCAAACGCGCCGCGGTGGCCATCGCCATTGTTGGAATTGCTGTCCAGGCAGATCGAGTGCGTAAGTTGTGCAAACCGGGCCTGAGCAGCGTTGGCAGCCCCAATGTTGATGTTGGAGCCAAGATCCCAGATGACCCGGTCCGTACCCTCTTCCGTGACCACATCGAGGAAGTTTGAGGCAATATCGCCCAGAGCCTCGTCCCAGGAAACCCGTTCCCATTCACCACTGCCGCGTTCACCAACCCGTTTGAGCGGGTGGGTGACGCGGGAGGGTTCATACATGCGGTGCGAAAACGTACAGCCCTTCTGGCAGCCGCGCGGATTGAGGTCCGGCAGTTCGGGTCTGATCTGCTCGTACTCCGCCGCCTGTTCTTCACGGAAGACCAGCCCGTCCTTCACATAGACGTCAAAGGCACAGTGCGCCTGATACCAGCAGTTGATGAGATGTGTACCCCGGACCGTGCGGTCCCAGGTCCACTGGCTGCGGTACAGATCCATCCAGGTTGTATATTCAACTGGAGTCTGTGCTGCGAGCGCCTCAAGGCTGGCAGCCTCGCGAGCTATGAAGTTCGGCATCGCCAGCGTTACGGCGCCGGCTGCACCTGCCTTCAGGAAGTTGCGACGGGAAAGCGTAAGTCCCTCAGGCATTGCCGCGGCCTTCCAGTGTGCGGGCGACGTCCTTGGGCTGGGTGGTGAAGGGGCCGAACAGATCAAGCCAGTTCCGCGATATCAAAACATCCATCAGTTCCGAGGTGCCGCCCTGGCGTTTCAGTTCACGCTCGTGCTTGATGATTTCAAGTGAATCGTGGACCGCCGGTCCGAACAGCGAAATGAGATAGAGTATCGGTATACGGCTCTCGTCAATCTCATTGCCTTCATCGTCAAACGATGGCGGTGCAAGCGGTGGAATGTAGAAGACGTTCGGCTCAGTTTCATATTCAGGGTGCAGAGGCAGCGCCACCTTGTGCTTGTAGACAAGCTTGTGGATGGGACCGTCTTCATCGTCAAGAAAGCCCAGGAACCTTACGCGGCCCGGACACTGGCGTGAACATGCAGTGGCCACGCCTTCCTCAACCCGCGGCAGACAGAAGATGCACTTCTGCGCTGTCCCTGTCGTCTGATTGAAATAAATTTCCTTGTAGGGACAGGCTTCCTGACAGAAGCGGAAACCCCGGCAGTGATCCTCATTGATAAGGACAATGCCGTCTTCATCGCGCTTGTAGATTGCGCCGCGCGGACAGGCTTCCATACACGCCGGTTTCGTGCAGTGATTGCAGATGCGCGGAATGTAAAAGAAGAAGGAATTGGGGTAATCGCCGCCGCCGACGTCTTCGTCCCAATTGGTGCCATAGATCGGATCACCTTCCATGGGGCCAACAGTTCCGTTCGGATCGCCGCCGAACATGACGTCTTCCACGTTGAACTCCCAGGCATCACCGAAGTCTGCCTGTTTGGGCCGGATACCGGCCTGCGCCTTGCCGTCGCGGAAGCCGCCGCCCATACCTTCCCAGTCTTTCGGCGTTCCACCGCCGGGTGCTGTTGAAACCGTGTTCCAATACATGCCCTCCTGACCTTCTTTGTTGGTCCATTGGGTCTTGCAGGCAACCGTACATGTTTGGCAGCCAATGCACTTGTTGAGGTCAATGACCATTGCAACCTGTTTGCTGCTCATAATTCTCTTTCTCAGGCTTCCAGAATGAAGTCAGTCCAATCGCCGGACACAGCCTTGATGCCGGCGCGCTCTTCGTTGGTGCCGTTCCAGACAGCAACGCCAATTAGTGTCGTCATGCCAGCGCTCAAGGGCGAGGCGTTTTCAGGGGCGTTGAGCGAGCGTGAAAATACCACGCTCCAAATACCTTGTGACCAGCCCCCCTTGCCATTTTCGCTTACACTGGGGCCAGGCAGGCTGGAGCCGATGCCTTCCGCCAGAACGGAACGGGTTTCATTCCCTTTGGCCTTCCATTGCAGCATGTGCATGGGCGCATCACTTGAACCCATGCTGAGCAGAATGGGTTCACCACGAACAGGAAAGGCGATGGCTGCGGCGTCGGGAAAACCCTCACTCGCACCGATGCTTATCTTTGCACACGACCAGGAAATGTGAACGGCAAGCGTTTCACCATCATGCACGGACTTGAGATCTGCCCACTCGGCTTCCCCGTAGGGGCGGTTTTCCCAGGTCGCAATGATGTGGTCCGTGGGTTGCAACCCAAGAGGAGCGGGGATCATATCGATGCGGTTTGCAGCTTCGCTGGACCATACGGCTGCTGCCGGATCCAGGTAACTGTCGATGTCAGCGACACGGCGGCTTTGCACTTAAGTCTCCCCACAACCGGGCTCGAGAATGATCCTGATGTGCTTTTAGTTTGAAACGGCCAAAGGGTGCAGTCGTCAAATTGTCTCGACTTTATGCGGCATTATCACGACTTGCTTCTTCGCAGATGCTCATCCAGACGCGGCATGATCTCGACGAAGTTACACGGTGCATAGCGATAGTCGAGCTGATTTATGAGAATACCGTCCCAGGCATCCTTGCAGGCGCCCGGCGATCCGGGCAGGCAGAATATGTATGTCGCACCGGCCACGCCCGCTGTTGCGCGCGATTGAATGGTTGAAGTGCCGATCTTGGGATAGGAAATCATGTGAAAGACGGTCGAAAAGCCATCCATGCGCTTCTCAAACAAAGGCTCCAGTGCTTCCGGGGTCACGTCTCGACCGGTAAAGCCGGTGCCGCCGGTTGTCAGGACCACATCAATTTCATCGTCCTTGATCCACGTGCGCACCTGCTGCTGGATGGTTTCCACATCATCGCGCACGATGGCACGGGCTGACAGTGTGTGCCCGGCGGCGGCAAGCCGCTTGACCAGGGTTTCTCCTGAACGGTCATCCTCCAAAGATCGGCTGTCGGAAACAGTCAGAACCGCAATGCGGACGGGGATAAAGGTTTTGCTTTCGTCGATACCGGGCATTTAGGTGGTTTCCTCAGGTGCATCGCGCAAAGCCTTGCTCAATTCGAGGAAATCCCTCCACGCAAGCTTCTTTTGCGCCGGTTGACGCAAGAGGTATGCCGGATGCAGCGTTGGCAGGACGCGGACTTCGCGGCCAGCGATGTCAATGTTGCGCCACTGGCCGCGCAGTCTCAATATGCCGTCCGTACCTCCCAGCAGTTCGCGTGCTGGAACCGCACCGAGAGCAACGATGATGTCGGGCTGAACAAGTTCTATCTGGCGGCGGCTGAACGGGCGGCAGGCCGCCATTTCGGCCGGGGTCGGGTTACGGTTTCCCGGCGGACGCCAGTATATGACGTTGGCAACGTAAGCCTGTTCCCGGTCGAGGCCGATCGCCGCCAGCATGCGATCCAGCAGTTGCCCGCTGCGACCGACAAAAGGGATGCCCTGGATATCCTCATCGCGGCCGGGGCCTTCGCCAATGAACATCACCCGCGCTTCCGCATTGCCGTCGCTGAAGACAAGGTTTTTTGCTGTTCGTTTCAGCGGGCACCCGTCATAGCTTGCGAGCGCAGCTCTCAGTTCTTCGAGCGAGTTGCAGGCTTTCGCCGCAGCAGTGGCGTCACGGCCCGCTTCTTCCGCCGATACACCCGACGTTGTGGCAACCGCAGGAGCTTCTCGGGTCTGTGGCGGTCGCAGCAAGGGCCTGGGGGCTGCACTTGTGGAGCCTGCGGACGTCGCCCGGACGGCTTCAGCGGACGACGTAGAGGTTTCAGAGGGCGTTGTAGGGGCGGGGTCAGCATAGCGATCGACCGGCATATCACCGATCGCCTCATCGGCTCCCATTTCCACATACCACTCAAGCAGGGCGCGGGCTTCGCGCCGACTTTCTAAGAGAGTGCTTTCACTGCCTTGCATGTATCACATCTACACCAGCTGTCAGTCTGGTGAAAGCAGCACTTCGCAGCTGTGTCTGTGTTAAGGCAGCGTGGCGTTTTGACTTGCACAAGGCCTTGCAGGCGGATTATGACCGCCCCCATAGCATTTGCGTTGAAATGCGCGGGATCATGACCGGGGCAGTACCCGGGTTACAGAAGTTCAGAATCTGGAGGAACGCCAAATGTCCGAACGCGAAGCGATGGAATTTGATGTCGTTATCGTTGGGGGTGGTCCGGCCGGCCTGGCCGCATCGATCAAGCTTAAGCAGTTGGCAGAGGCCTCTGGCACTGAGATCAGCGTTTGTGTTCTCGAAAAGGGTTCCGAAATTGGCGCCCATATACTGTCCGGAGCGGTTGTTGATCCTATCGCTCTCAATGAACTTCTGCCGGACTGGAAAGAACGCGGTGCACCCCTCAACACGCCGGTCACCGAAGACCGCTTCTTTATGCTCGGGCCTGCCGGCGCCCTGAGGTTGCCCAACTTTGCCATGCCGCCCTTGATGAATAATCATGGCGCTTATGCGGTCAGTCTTGGGAATGTCTGCCGCTGGCTCGTTGAACAGGCGGAGGCTTTGGGAGTTGAGATTTACCCGGGATTTGCCGCCTCTGATCTGGTCTACCGCGATGATGGTTCGGTAAAGGGCGTTGTCACAGGCATCTTCGGTATCGGCAAGGACGGCGCTGAAAAGGCCGACTTCCAGCCCGGTATGGAGTTGCACGGCAAATATGTGCTCTTCGGTGAAGGTGTAAGAGGTTCACTTGCCAAGCGTTTGATCAAGGAATTCAATCTCGACGAGGGGTGCGAGCCGCAAAAGTTCGGTCTGGGCATCAAGGAGTTGTGGGAAGTAAAACCTGAAAATCACAAACAGGGACAGGTAACCCACACCATGGGGTGGCCACTCGGCGTTAAAGCTGGAGGTGGAAGCTTCATGTACCACCTTGAGGACAACCTCGTGTCCATCGGTTTCGTGGTGCATTTGAACTACAAGAACCCGCACCTCTTTCCCTATATGGAATTTCAGCGCTTCAAGCATCACCCGATGATTGAAAGCGTGCTTCAGGGCGGCCGCCGTGTTGCCTATGGGGCTCGCGCCATTACTGAAGGCGGGCTCCAGTCGGTACCGAAGCTGTATTTCCCAGGCGGCGCTCTGATCGGTTGTTCGGCAGGTTTTGTGAATGTGCCGCGCATCAAGGGCAGCCACAACGCCATGAAGACGGGCATGCTTGCAGCCGAATCTATTTTTGACGCTCTGGCGGCCGGCCGCGAGGGCGATGAACTTGCAACGTATGAAGACAAATACCGGTCTTCCTGGGTCTATGAGGACCTGAAGAATGTGCGAAACGTCAAACCCCTATGGTCAAAGCTTGGCCTTATTGGCGGGTTAGCTCTGGGCGGCCTCGATATGTGGACCAATCAGCTCATGGGATTTTCATTCTTCGGAACGATGAAGCACGGTAAGCCCGACCATGCCTGTCTGGAACCGGCGAGCCAGCACAAGCCCATAGATTATCCAAGGCCCGACGGCGTCATCAGTTTTGACCGCCTGACGAATGTTTCGTTTTCGGCCACAAATCATGAGGAAGACCAGCCGGTCCATTTGCAGCTGAAAGACGATTCAGTGCCTGTGTCACAGAATTTGCCGACGTTTGACGAGCCGGCTCAGCGTTATTGTCCCGCAGGTGTCTATGAAATCTTGCGCGAAGACGACGGCAGCGAGCCACGTTTCGTCATCAACGCGCAGAACTGTGTTCACTGTAAAACCTGCGACATCAAAGACCCTGCCCAGAACATCAATTGGGTGGTTCCTGAAGGTGGAGGCGGTCCGAACTATCCAAACATGTGAGTGCCGCGGCGATTTATGCTAATAATGTGATCACACGATTGCTGAGGGTTGTGTTACAGCCGGGGCCGAATTTAGCGTACACTTTGTATAGATCCTGAAAAGTGTATTGATCCTGCAAAATGGGTTCATGACTTGATGTTCCTTTCTGGAAGAAGATTTATGGCAGAACACGATGTGCGCCTGTCGCGCAGAAAATCCAACGGATGGCGCGGCGCTCTTTGTCTTGCTGTGGCATTCACGATTGGCGCATTCGCCGGTACTGGCCGCGAGGCGATAGCTGCAACGGAAGCTGCTGCGGCCTCGCTTTCGGGAAGCTATCTCGCTGGCAGGCTCGCCAGTCAGGATCGCGACAACTCAGCGGCCGCGGAATATTACAATCGCGCGCTGCAGTCAGATCCCGGCAACCGGGACCTGCTGGAACGGGCATTCCTGCTTGAACTGAGTTCTGCAAATATCGTCAAGGCCGAGTATCTGGCGAGGCGCATGATCGGTGTTGATCCGCGCAACAGGCTTGCCCGCATTGTTGTTGGCTTGCGGGAATTCAAGGCAGGCGCCTACGAAGAGGCGCGGGGTCACTGGACACGTGCGGTTCACGGCGCCATTGGCCAGCTCACGGGCACCTTGCTGATTGCCTGGTCGCATTCTGCAGAAGACAATCTGGAGCTTGCGCAGGCAGCACTAGAGGGTCTTGCTGGTAATGAAACCTTTGAGCCCTATCTGGCGCTTCACACGGCCCTCATTGCTGATTTTGGCGGTGATGTCGAAAATGCCCGCTTGCTCTATGAACAGAGCTACGAGGCCTCCGGATCGGCATTACGTACCGTCGAAACATATGGAAACTTCCTCGTGCGCGACGGCCGCCCTGAAGAGGCAAGAGCTATATATGAGGCTTATCAGGGACAGGGCCTCCGCCACCCCTCTATTGACTGGGCGATTGACCAGATTGAGAAGGGTACAGATCTTGAGCCCATGGTAACGGAAGCCCGCATTGGCGCTGCCGAGGCACTTTATGGGATTTCGGCAGCACTGGCGGACGAAACCGGGCTGGATTTTTCGATCATCTATGCGCAACTCGCCCTTGGTCTGAGAGACGATTTCCCCATCGCCAGGACGCTTCTGGCGCGGGTTTATGAGAGCGTGGAACTCTATGATGAGGCCATTGAGGTTTATGCGGGCATTCCTCGCGAATCACCCTTGTGGCCCAATGCGGAAATCCAGACGTCAGTCGATCTGAACTATCTTGAGCGCTCCGATGAGGCAAAAGAGCGGCTTGAACAGTTGATCGCGATGGACGCCGAGGAGTTTCAGCCACGCCTCACCCTTGCGAATGTTTTGCGCAATCGCTCTGAGTTTCAGGCAGCCGCAGATCAGTACACACAAGCGTTGGCGCTTCTTGATGAGGTGCAGGAAGAGCATTGGTCTGTATTCTACTTCCGCGGCATTACGCATGAACGGACGGAGCGTTGGAACCGTGCTGAAGAGGATTTCCTGCGCGCTCTCGAACTGCAGCCTGAACAGCCACTGGTTCTCAATTATCTTGGGTATTCCTGGATTGAACGACGCCACAATCTCGTTGAGGCGATCGAAATGATCCGCAAGGCCGTCGATCTTCGCCCCAATGATGGCTATATTGTCGACAGCCTCGGTTGGGCACATTATCAGCTCAAGCAATATGAAGATGCCGTGCGCGAACTGGAACGAGCAGTGCAACTGCGCCCCGATGATCCGATTATCAATGATCATCTGGGAGATGCTTACTGGCGCGTGGGCCGCGAGCTTGAGGCCACCTTTCAATGGCAGCATTCGCTCGATCTTGATCCTGAGCCTGAAGACATAGAAGCGATAGAGCGGAAGCTCGAAAGTGGCCTGGCTGACGAAGCGGCAAGTGTTGTCGAATCTCAGTCCAACCGCTCCTAAGCGCTCGTTCACGTGTCGGGCTCATGGCGGCTGTGAGGGAAATTGCCCACGCCAAGATAAACCTGAGCCTGCATGTTCTCGGGCGACGGGAGGACGGCTACCATTTGCTTGAAAGCCTGGTGGCTTTTGCCGGTGTCGGCGATGAACTGAGCTTCACCAAATCGCCTGTATTCACACTGCACGCCTCGGGCCCTCGTGCCGGAGATCTGCCGGAACGAGACGACAACATCATCATTGCCGCGGCCAATGCCCTGGCCCATGGCTGTTCCGAAGTGCCACCCGGTGCCACCATCGAACTGGTAAAGAATCTGCCAATTGCAGCCGGTATCGGCGGCGGCTCAGCGAACGCCGCAGCGTGTCTTCGTGGGCTTTTGCGCCTTGCAGACACGAAGCTTTCCGACATAGCCCTAAATCAACTGGCTGTCGGGCTTGGAGCGGACGTGCCGGTCTGTTTGCGCTCGGAATTTTCTGTGATGCGGGGCATCGGCAATCTGGTGGATCCCCTGCCTGCCCTTCCAAAAATCCACTGTGTGCTCGTCAATCCCGGCGTCGGTGTGCCCACAGGGCCCGTTTTCCAGGCGCTCGGCCTCCTGCAGGGCGCCATGAGCGCAGACGAAACACCAGAGATACCGACCCGCGCTTTCAGGAGCGCAGAACAGCTTGCGGTGCATCTCAGTGCCTGTCGCAATGACCTGGAGGCACCGGCCATGCAGATGGTGCGCGAGATCGGCGACGTGCAGGACGCCCTGATTGCGACACCCGGCTGCCTGCTTGCAAGAATGTCAGGCAGTGGTGCGACCTGCTTTGGATTGTACGCGGAGATGGCAGAAGCAGAAGCTGCCGCCGCCAAGCTGGGGCGCGACAATCCGAGTTGGTGGACGGCTGCCGCATCTCTCAGGTGAAGCCTCGCACGTCTGGTTTGTTTCCACTCAGAAACGCAAAATTCGCAGCCAGCGCGCGACATTGAGCAAGCTCATCATG
>JAJFHB010000315.1 GCA_021775795.1 Hyphomicrobiales bacterium
ACGCGCACGGCACATAGAGACCGTACTGTCTCACGACGTACTGAACCCAGCTCACGTACCACTTTAATAGGCGAACAGCCTAACCCTTCCCACCTGCTCCAGCGGGAGGATGTGATGAGCCGACATCGAGGTGCCAAACTCTCTCGTCGATATGAACTCTTGGAGAGAATCAGCCTGTTATCCCCGGGGTAGCTTTTATCCGTTGAGCGATGGCCCTTCCACAAGGTACCACCGGATCACTATACCCGACTTTCGTCCCTGTTCGACTTGTAGGTCTCACAGTCAAGCTCCCTTCTGCCTTTGCACTCTTTGGCCGATTTCCATCCGGCCTGAGGGAACCTTTGGGCGCCTCCGTTACTCTTTTGGAGGCGACCGCCCCAGTCAAACTCCCTGCCTGCCACTGTTCGGTTGCCAGACGTTTGTGGCGAACCGTTAGAAACCCAACTGTGGAAGAGTGGTATCTCAACGACGACTAACCGTAAACCAGAGTCTACGGATCAGAGTCTCCCACCTATACTGCGCGACCACAGTCAAGTTTCAATGACAAGTTAGAGTAAAGCTCAATAGGGTCTTTCTGTCCTGGCATGCGTAGGCCGTATCTTCACAGCCATTCCTATTTCGCCGAGCCCCTCTCCGAGACAGCTCCCAGATCGTTACGCCATTCGTGCGGGTCAGAACTTACCTGACAAGGAATTTCGCTACCTTAGGACCGTTATAGTTACGGCCGCCGTTCATCGGGGCTTAGGTTCCGAGCTTCGCACCGAAGTGCTAACCCGTCCCCGTAACCTTCCGACACCGGGCAGGCGTCAGCCCCTATACTTCCTCTTGCGAGTTAGCAGAGACCTGTGTTTTTGGTAAACAGTCGCCTGGGACTCTTCGCTGCAACCCTATCCCGCTTCGAACCGCAGGGGTTCTACACGGTACCAGGGTACCTCTTCTTCCGAAGTTACGAGGCTAGTTTGCCGAGTTCCTTAGAGAGGGTTATCTCGCGCACCTTGGTATTCTCTACCTACCTACCTGTGGCGGTTTCGGGTACGGACACTGTTACGCCTCACTTGCGAAGATTTTCTTGGCAGTGTGGCGTCTATACCTTCGGCTCCGTAGAGCCTCCATATCACGCCTCACGTCATAACGCCCATGCGGATTTACCTACATGAACTAGCTACACGCTTATACCAGCACTTCCAGTCGCTGGCGTACATAGCCTACTGCGTCCCTCCGCAGTTCGTAACGGTTTAACAGTGGTTCAGGAATATCAACCTGATGTCCATCGACTACGCCTTTCGGCCTCGCCTTAGGATCCGACTAACCCCACGCGGACGAGCCTGCCGTGGGAAACCTTAGGTTTTCGGTGCAAAGGATTCTCACCTTTGTTTTCGCTACTCAAGCCAGCATTCTCACTTCTGCCTCGTCCACATGTCTTTACAGTCATGCTTCAACCTACTACAGAACGCTCTCCTACCCAGATATACTGAACGTATACCTGCCACAGCTTCGGTACTATGCTTAGCCCCGTACATTTTCCGCGCATTGTCCCTTGACCAGTGAGCTATTACGCACTCTTTCAAGGATGGCTGCTTCTGAGCCAACCTCCTGGTTGTCTATGGAACAACACCTCGTTAATCACTTAGCATAGATTTTGGGACCTTAGCCGATGGTCTGGGCTGTTTCCCTTTTGACAATGGAACTTATCTCCCACTGTCTCACTGCCGGACAGTAACATTACCGGTATTCGGAGTTTAGCTCGATTTGGTACCCCGTTCTAGGGCCCGCACCGAATCAGTGCTCTACCCCCGGTAAGATAAATCCGACGCTGTACCTAAATACATTTCGGAGAGAACCAGCTAGCTCCGGGTTCGATTGGCATTTCACCCCTAACCACAACTCATCCCCTGATTTTTCAACATCAGTGGGTTCGTACCTCCACGTAGTGTTACCTACGCTTCATACTGGCCATGGTTAGATCACCCGGGTTCGGGTCTAACGCTAGTAATTATAAATCGCCCTATTCAGACTCGGTTTCCCTTTGGCTCCGGGTACTAACCCCTTAACCAACTACTAACGTTAACTCGCTGGCTCATTCTTCAACAGGCACGCCATCGCACTATAAATAGTGCTTTGACTGCTTGTAAACACACGGTTTCAGGTTCTATTTCACTCAGCTTTCCACTGTTCTTTTCGCCTTTCCGTCACCGTACTAGTTCACTATCGGTTACGAGCAGTATTTAGCCTTACCAGATGGTCCTGGCAAATTCATACGGCGTTTCACGTGTGCCGTACTACTCGGGAGAATCCAGAGGAGGTCTTTCACTTTCGTTAAAGGGGCTATCACCCTCTATGGCCCAGCTTTCCAGCTGTGTTAAACTAGATCAGACTTTGTAACTCCTTTCCGGTCTTACAGTACCGGTCTGGCTTCCCATGACCCCCATTACACAACGTCTGTAAACTATGACATGCAATAGGTTTAGGCTCTTCCCCGTTCGCTCGCCGCTACTGAGGGAATCTCTGTTTTGATTTCATTTCTTCCAGGTACTAAGATGTTTCAGTTCCCTGACTTGCCTCCGTTACCCTATGTATTCAGATAACGGTCACCGAACTTCATTCGGCGGGGTTGCCCCATTCGGAATTCCACGGATCTTGGCTTAATTGCAACTCCCCGTGGCGTATCGCCGCTTGACGCGTCCTTCATCGGCTGCTCGTACCAAGGCATCCACCGTGCGCTCTTGGTAGCTTTACCTAATATATCCAGTTTTCTCTTTGGTTCTGGTTTTAAGGCCAGAAGCCTCGGAAATCACTGAACATACTCGATGATTAATCCTAACGAGTAATCCATTTTTATTATTTTGACGAAAATAGATTACGCTTCCAGAATCCTCTTATGTCTTGATGTCTTATCTTAAATCAATAATCAAAAGATTTGATTCTGAACTATGCAGTTGTCAAGGTACAAAGGTCCCCTCTGTTTAAGGGGGTCTTGTATATTCCCCTAAAGTACAGGGGGTGTCAACCCTAAATCCACAATATTTTTAAAGAATTTGGAATTGGTCTCTGCAAGCTGTTCTCCGCCATAGGACAAGGCCATAATTTCCCCCAGTTTTTAAGCCTTTTTGGCACGGCGTTGAACAAAATACTCATCTTTGGCCTTGAGCATTGCGTCGAATGCTTCAGCGGCAGTTAAGGTCGCTTCCAGCCATCTGTCATCGAAGGCACCGGCAAAGCTGTTAAGGCTGAATGTGGAATTGGTTTCCAGGGTGTGGTTGGTATGGCCGTTATTGTTATGAGCCATATGATCAACCGAGAATCTTGCCTCTACGTTAACGGCAGGAAAGGTTGGGTTATCAGGGTATTGTCGGTCACGTTCAGGGTGCACCAGGGAGATAATAATGTTGGGGCTCATATCATAGATCCGGGCCTTTACCTC
>JAJFHB010000316.1 GCA_021775795.1 Hyphomicrobiales bacterium
TTTCATGAGCTCGTGCGTCTTCATTTTCGGGGTAGTTTGAAGCCACCATTCAACGATAAAGCGAGATCTGAGGCTGGATTGACCCCTGGATTTTACAAACCTCTTGTTGGTGTCGGGCGATTCGATTAACGTTTCTTCACATAATTAGGGGGCATGTTGATCCAAGTTTGTGCGTTCAGCAGACTTGGAGCCGCAGAAATTCATACCTTGTTGTCCGTATTGCACGGAGGATCGGGATGGCGGCGCCTTCTGGGGGTTAGGCGGACACCAGTTATGATGCTCGATCAAGACGAGTATGATTGGACTATCTGGCAGCGGATTCGGCACATTTTTCGCGAACGAGAGCTGTATGTCAGATCAGACGGGAACCTCCGGTTTGTCGTCGTTCGCTCCTGGGCGCTGGTCGCCGGATCAATTGCCTGCTGCGGGCTAGCCGTCTGGATTATTTTCGCGACCACAAGTTTTGTCCTGAAAGAAAGCACGATCTCCGCTGCAAATTCGCGGACGCAAAGTGTAAGGGTCGCTTACGAAGACCGGATCGCATCCATCCAGTCATTGATCGACAGCATGAATGACAAGCTACTGCTTGATCAGGACGCCTACCTTGGTCAGGTCGACACACTGCGTTCGGAGTTTGCACAACTCCTGCGGCGGCATCGGCGCCTTGAAATATTCTTTGAACAAGGCTGGCTTCCTACAGATGCTTCGAGTGGTGATGACGCCTCGGACTCAAGTGATGAAGATGAAATTGATGTCGACCAGCCAGAACGACAGGGCTGGTGGAGCTCCGGCTCGGAAGATGATTTCCGCACTGCCGAAGAGGCTGAACGGCCGCTAAACGAAGTACGCATCATATTTGCAGAGCTCCTGGTGGAGCAGCATGCTCTTCTCGACCGTGTCGTTGATTTTGCCGAGAACCGGGCGCACGAAATGCGGACGCAATTTCGTCGACTGGGCCTCGATCCGATTGAGGTAGCCGCAAGCATCGACGCACTACCTAATGCGGTTGGTGGTCCTTTATTGCCGGTCCAACAGGGTGAAGAACCGCAAGACGGTGTCGATGAACGAATTCTAGAAGCACACCGGCGGTTTAATCAGGTCGAAAAGCTTCGGTATGCCGTGACAAGAATGCCGATTACGCTTCCAATTGTCGAAGGCTATCAGTTGACCAGCGGCTTTGGATTCCGCCAAGACCCATTCACCGATGTCATGGCCATGCATGCGGGTACAGACCTGCGTGCGGCAGAAGGCACGCCCGTTGTTGCGCCCGCAGATGGCAGAGTGACACGAGCAGAACACGCCGATGCCTATGGCAAGGTAATTGATATCGAACATGACAATGGAATTACGACCCGCTATGCTCATTTGAGTCGCATTGATGTGGCGGAAGGCGATCGGATCGAAACCGGGCAGCAGATTGGCCTGGTTGGAAGTACCGGTCGAAGCACCGGGCCCCATCTACACTATGAAACACGTGTGGATGGCCGTCCGGTAGATGCTTATAATTTCATACGCGTGGCCCGTGATGTTCTTCAAGAAGAAAACTAGCAGCAGACCCCCCTCCGATGGCGGACGCCCTGCCCGTGTAGGCCCGTCAATTATCGGTGCTGACGTGGTGATACAGGGCAATGTTGTCACTGGTGGCGAATTGCAGGTTGAGGGTACGATACAAGGTGACGTTCGTGCCGCTGCGGTGATTGTCGGCCCTCAGGGCTCGCTTCATGGTGAAGTGGTTGCTGAGGATGTGGTTGTCCGTGGTCGGGTCATTGGCCCAATCAGAGGCCTGCGCGTTCAGGTTTTTGCCAGCGCCCATGTCGATGGCGACATTATTCATGACTCACTTGCCGTTGAGACCGGAGCCTTTTGCCAGGGAAACATTCGCCGCTCGGAAGAACCGCTTGCCCAGCCGGCGCGGGCACTGTTGGAGCAACAGGTTTCACAGCCCCAAATGCATGAGCCGGATGTGGCTCCTGTGGCAGAGGATGAAGAGGACAATCGGCGCCCCTCCCGCAGGCCAATCATGCTTCGCGGGCGCGCGGCCGAGTAATCTGACCCAGCCCCCCCATTTCAGATCAAACTGATGTGTTTGCGGGGCGCTTCCAAATCAACGTGAAACGATTTAACCGAGGTCTTCGACCTCAGGTTTTGCGTCTCCGTAGACGCGTTGCGCAAGTGCTGCCTCCAGAAACTGATCGATATCACCATCGAGTACTGCCGATGGATTGGAGGATTCAACCGCTGTCCGCAGGTCTTTGACCATTTGATAGGGCTGCAGCACGTATGAGCGGATTTGATGGCCCCAACCGATTTCCTTTTTCTGCGCCGCCTCGGCCTGAGCTTCCTCATCACGCTTCTGGAGTTCGGCTTCATACAGGCGCGCCCGCAACATCGACCACGCGGTAGCCCTGTTCTTATGTTGTGATCGCTGGTTTTGACATTGCACCACAATACCACTTGGCTCATGGGTCAGGCGAACCGCGCTATCAGTCGTGTTCACGTGTTGCCCGCCAGCACCAGAGGCACGGAAGGTGTCAACGCGCACTTCACTCTCGTTGATGTCGATGACGATCGAATCATCAATGACTGGAAACACCCACACAGAAGCAAACGAGGTATGGCGACGTGCATTCGAATCAAACGGTGATATGCGCACAAGCCGGTGCACGCCGGATTCGCTCTTGAGCCAACCGTAGGCATTGTGGCCTTTTACGAGCAACGTCGCGGATTTATATCCCGCCTCTTCGCCGTCACTCAATTCAATGATCTCGACTTTGTTTTCTTTAGATTCCGCCCAACGCATGTACATCCGAGTGAGCATCTGTGCCCAGTCCTGGCTTTCCGTGCCACCGGCGCCTGAGTGGATTTCCACATACGTATCGTTGGCGTCAGCTTCACCGGACAACAGTGTCTGCAGTTGATCTTTCTGGATTTCACGATGAAGGGTTGAAATGGCCTTTTCAGCTTCCACCAGGACGCTGTTGTCGTCTTCCATTTCAGCCAGTTCAATAAGTTCGATGTTGTCGTTCAGGCGTGTTTCCAGATCTCTATACCGGTTGATCTGGTCTTCGAGTTCCTGACGCGATCGCATGAGAGTTTGGGCGCGTTCGACATTGTCCCAAAGATTGGGGTCTTCGACCTGAGCATTGAACTCAGCAAGGCGATCCTCAGCTGTATCCCAGTCAAAGATGCCTCCTCAGCAGTACCAGTGACCGCTTGACTTCATCGACAATGTTTTGAACTTCTGTACGCATGGCTCAGCCGCAGCATTCTTTTTCATTCAATCGAGGCGGCGGAAACTATACCCAACGTCGTGAGGTGTAAACGCCCCTGAAATACACGAGGTCAGGCTTGATCGCGATGGGTCAATAAAGACCGCCGGTCCCTGTGCCCAAGCCATCGCCGTTGTCGAGCGATCCCCCTGTTGTACCAAGATTGCTATTAGGCAGTTCGACAATCGTGCCATCGGAGCCGATGATTATAAATTCCTCGTTCGGGCGCTCGCCGGGCTTGAATGCTTCGAGAATAAACTCCTCATCCCCGAATGCAGAACGCATGCCTGTCTCGGGGTTGATCGGAATAAA
>JAJFHB010000317.1 GCA_021775795.1 Hyphomicrobiales bacterium
CCGCCTATAGTGACCGTCAGTGCGGGTCATCAGGAGGCGCTCATTCATGTCGCGTACGCGGCAGCAATCAACAACGGACCACCGCCGCGAAGCGCTCGGATTGCTTATCCTGCGCGTCGGTCTGGCCTGGTTTCTATTTGTCTGGGCCGTGAACAAGATCCTGGCACCGGACCAATATGTGCGAATATGGGGGTTCTTTCACGGCATCGATATCGGGGCGAACATGCCCTACATCATGGGCAGCGCACAAATCATCATCTGCCTTGCCATCGCCGCCGGGATATGGCGCGCGGCTACCTATGCCCTGGGTTTCCTCATGCATGGCGTTACGGTTGTTGTCATCGCTGCATCCCTTGTGCAGCCCTTCATCATCAATGATCAGGGCTTTCCGACCAACCGCAATCAGGCCATTGCCCTTGCCGCGCTTGCGGGATTTGCGGCATTGTGGATGCTGAGGCACCGGGATCACTGGTCATTCGATGCCTGGTGGGCGGGAAAGAAAGCAAAGACAGAATGACCCGGGCGTTTCACATCGTGGCAGTTTGTTTCGGCGTTATGGCGTTGACGCGACTGGATGCTGTGGCGCAAACGGAACCCATGGTTCTGGACTGCGCCGTGGCGCGTTCTGTCTATCTCTATTCGACGACCGCAGGTCATGCGATCTATGAGGAAGCAATCAATGTCTCCCTCACGATCGATCTGGCTCTGGGCGTTTATGCCTATCTGGATGACGTCGGCAACAGCGGCGAGGTCAAGCCTATTCACAGCATCTCAGACACGTTGATCGTGTTGCAGGATTATGCGTTGTCAGAGGCCGGTGTTGAGCGCAACGAGCACCGCGCCCAGCTTGACCTGGAAAGCTGGATCTATTCCTTCGCCAGCGACTATCGGCTCGAGGATGGTACCGAGGATGTTAAAATCGGTTCCGGTCCGTGCCTGCCCAAGCAGCCGAGCCCCGTCGGCTGAGCATTCGGACCTGCTTACAGGTTGTTTTCTTTCGTGCCGAGATGCACCACCAGCAAGCAGCCGTTCCTGGTGCTGGAATTGTGCTTTGTGCCCTGCTTCAGGCAGACAATGTCTCCTGGACCATACTCATAACCGTCATGGTCCGTGAGGTCTCCCTCTATGACGTAGAACTGCTCGTTTGACGTATGTTCGTGGGCCGTTGATACGGCGCCCGGTTCCATTTTGTAGATGTGAAATCCAACGCCAAAGCCCGCGTCATCATCCACCTGCAATACAGTTTGTCCCAATGATCCTGTCGCGAATGGCTTGAAAACACCGTTCTTGATATTGGCAACCTTACGGTCTTCCGGGGCAATCGGTTCCACCTGAACACTCCCTTTTTTAATCTCGTGTCTGTTGTAACGCGTCGCGTGCGCCCGTTCAGAGCCCAACGCATAAACCTGGCTTACACGAAGCGGTACTGCTCATAACGGATATCACCGCGCCAACCCCACAACACAATCACCATTTCAGAATGTGTGGTCGTGCCGTGGGGCTGAAATGGCTTGTTGTGAATGAGCGTACCCGGCGGACGGGGCACATAGGCATCCTCGTCCTGCTGCCAGTCCGCATGACCTGAGAAAACATAGTAGAATTCTTCCGCTTCATGGAGGTGAGAAGGGTAAGGCGTGTTCGGGGCGATGACAAAGAGGCCAAACCTCAGGTTCGGCGTTTTGTAGTGGCCATCAGGACCTATCACCTCGACCATGGAATGGCTGCTGCGAAAGGGTTCTGGCGTCTGCAGAGCATCAGCCGTACGCCAGTTGAAGTGTGGCCAGATGATCGATATTGCGCGCTGAAGGCCCCTATCCTTCTCCGCAACTTCCTGCTCATTCAACGCTGAGGCAAAGCTATCGGCAAGCTGCATTGGTCCGGGTGAGACCCGAGCTGACAAAGCCCCGGGATTGCGCAGGTAGTCCACAAACAGCTTCAGCCGCTCGTGACCTGTGGCTTCGAGAACATCGGCTGAGGCACTCAGAAAGGGATCGAAAGACGGGGCAACATGCATGGAGATAAACTTCCGAAAAACCTGTTGACCATCAGGCCGGTGTGAGGACACCGACGACAGCGCCGGTCATCAAGGTTGCAAGTGTGCCGGAAATGATAGTGCGCGGCCCCAGCGCCACAATCTCCTGGCGGCGTTCGGGCGCCATGGCAACAAGCCCGCCGATCATGATGCCGAGGCTGCCGAAATTCGCGAACCCACACAGAGCATACGTGAGAATGAGACGGCTGCGCGGCGCCATCGCCCCTTCTTCCATACCAGCCAGTTGCAGGTAGGCGAGGAATTCATTGAGGACAACCTTGATGCCGATGAGTTGCCCGGCGTTCACCGCTTCTGACCATGGAATGCCTGCGGCCCAGGCGAGCGGTGCGCAGAGCCAGCCAAGCAGACGTTCAATGGTCAAGGCAGCACCTGCGACATCCGGGAAGAGCCCAAGCACCATGTTGCCGAGCGCTACGAGCGACACCATGACAACCAGCATGGCGACAATGAAAGCGAGAAGGCGCAAACCATCTGCAGTGCCCCGCGTTATCGCATCCATGTTGCTTGATGGCGGATCTTCCTCAGTGAATTCGACCTTTTCTTCTTCAATTGCTTCTGAGCCGGGAACCATGAGCCGGGCAATAACGATGGCCGCCGGGGCACTCATAATGGAGGCCGCAAGGATATGGCCGGCAACTCCGGGAATGGTGGGTTCAAGCACGAGGGCATACAAAGCCATGACGGTGCCGGCAACCGTTGCCATGCCTGCTGTCATGGTGGCGAAGAGGGCGCTGCGGCTCATTCCTGCAATGTAAGGCCG
>JAJFHB010000318.1 GCA_021775795.1 Hyphomicrobiales bacterium
ATGAACTCTTTCAGAATGTCATTCTGAATGGTTCCGGTCAGCTTTTCAGTCGCAACACCCTGTTCCTCACCGGCAACGATATAAAGTGCCATGATCGGCAGCACTGCGCCGTTCATGGTCATCGAGACGCTCATCTCATCCAGCGGAATCCGATCGAAGAGCGTGCGCATATCATAGATGGAATCAATCGCAACTCCAGCCATGCCAACATCGCCGGCAACCCTTGGGTGATCCGAATCGTAGCCTCTGTGAGTTGCAAGGTCGAAGGCAATGGAGAGACCTTTCTGTCCGGCAGCGAGATTTCGCCGGTAGAAGGCGTTTGAGTCTTCGGCTGTAGAAAACCCGGCATACTGACGTACTGTCCATGGCCGCGTTGCATACATTGTGGGGTAGGGGCCACGCAGGAACGGTGCAACACCGGGCATGGTCTCCATAAAATCAAGCCCTGCCAGATCCTCAGGACCATAATTGGGCTTGATGGCAATGTTTTCCGGCGTTTCCCAGGCATCCTCACCTGTGCCAGTGGCACCGGAAGCGAAACCATTCACGGAAAAATCCACATCTGCAAAATTTGGTATGCGGCTCATGATGTCGTCTTTCGCCTAGTTTGAAAGCAGAGCGTGTGCAGCGTCGAGGCTCTCCAGAACATTACACCCCGCAAAGATGAAACTGTCTATTCCAGCCTTGCTGAGGGCATCATCGGGGCGGCCCGCCACATAAATGTGAGTGGCACCAGCCCCCTTCAGCGCCGTTGCGGCTTCAGCGGCCTGTTCCACATAGGCATCGTTGGAACCACACAGGCAAACCACATTTGTTCCGCTTGATTTGTATGCCGCCAGCATTGCGGCAATGGAACCGGGGCCTTCCGGCTGCTGCACATCTATGCCACCGGCAGCGAAGAAATTGGTAATCCAGGTTACCCGGGCCGCAAAGCCGGAAGGGGAACCCAGCGTTGCGAGGAAAACGGCGGGCGTTTTACCGGTTGTTTTTGCTGCCGCATCGCTTCTGTCTCTAAGGGCCTCATAGGGTGCCGCGAGAGAAACTTCCGGAAGAGGGGCGGCTGCGATGGACCCTTCACCGGCAAACGCTGGATAAGCGTTGTCGCCGGCTACGGCCAGAGCCTCGGACCATCCCGAAACACGTCGCACATCAGCTGACGGTGCCGCTGGCACTTTTGTCGTCTGCACTGCTGTTTCATGTTTTGTGAGAGCTGCATATTCCGACACGCCTGTGACGGGCAACTTGCGCGTGGCGATATCCACGTTGCGGGCAGCGTCGGTCTTGGAAATCATTTTCTGCACAACGCCGTTCGCAAGGGCATCTGTCATGCCGTCCTGCGCTTCGATCTCACGAAACAGGGACCAGGCCCGTTCGGCCAAAGAAACGGTGAGTTCATCTGCATACCACGAACCTGCTGCAGGATCGCCGATGCGACCGATGTTTGATTCTTCCCGCAGTATGGTCTGTGTGTTGCGGGCAAGCCGCCGCGCTGCCTTATCTGGCACGCCCAGGGCCGAGGTGTGAGGATCGACCGAAATTTCATCCGCACCCGCCACCGCTGCAGCGAAAACGGCTGATGTTGCCCGCAACATGTTCACTGAAGGGTCACGGACTGAAAGCATGCGGGAAGCAGTGCGGGCGGAAAACCGTGAATTGCCGGTCGTCACGCCGCATGCTTCGGTGATGCGCGACCAAACCAGCGGCCAGGCGCGCAGTTTTGCGAGTGTGAGAAATATGTCCGCATCGCTGGCAAACAGAAATCGAATGGCGGAGACACCCGTTTCAATCGATGCCCCGGTCGTTTCGAGTTCACGCAGAACTTCGACGCCCATGGCCGCAGCACAGGCAAGCTCTAACGCTTCGGAGGCACCGGCGGCATGGATCCGGTGGCCGTTTACAAGTAATGGCGGTTCGCGATATCCAGCCCCAATGATCTCCGCAGAGAGCTTGATGGTCTCTCTCGGTGACAGCTGATTGGGTCTGCCGCCAACAATAGCCGCGTAGGGGTCTACGGCCAGTTTCATGGCGCTCTCGCCTGGAGAAACGCCATGTTGAATGTGCCAGGCGTGAGCGAGGGCAGCGATAGACAATCCAGCACTCCGGGCGGCGAGGCGTACCGGTGTTTTCTTGACATCAACATCGGCCAGGACGACGTTCAGATCTGCCAGCGATTGAACGGCGATGCCAGGGTGTCCGTCACCTTCAGAGACGGTTAGAACAACTCCAGTGGCTCCGCCTTCAAGTTCTTCATGCAACACAGCATTGGCAACAGCGGGTTCCGCATTTTCAACCGGCTGCATGATTGCCCAACTGCACGGGCCATGAAGGGCTGGCAACTGATGTTGTGAGTTTGCCCTCGTGTACAGCGGGTCAATGGCAAGGCCGTCATATGTCCTGGAAACAAGCCTGTCATCGAATGATGCCCCTTTGAGTGTGCGTTCGGCGAGGATGCGCCACTCATCAAAGCTTGTGGATGGAAACTCTGCTGCAAGAGACAAGTCGGTCATCTGGTCTTTCCCGGCGGTATCTAATGGCCGCAATTGTTGCGCTGCACCATAGTATAGCGGATGAGCTGCCTGCCGCAAAATGCGACTTTGAACCTATGGTGAACTTCCGCCATTGAGACTGGACGACACCCAAAAAGCAAGGAAGCACGACCCTTGGGCCGTGCTTCCTGATACAGCCGGTTTAAGTG
>JAJFHB010000319.1 GCA_021775795.1 Hyphomicrobiales bacterium
GTATCCCCCAAAGCGATGCCGGCGGCGCGGACTTTCTGGCGCATTTCAGCAACCAGAGCGCCCGCCCGTTGGGTCGCTTCCTGTGTCTGTGCAAATCCTGCTTCGCCGGTTTGGACGGTCTCACGAGCCTTTGTTGCTGCCTCATGAAGGCCGGCAAGGCGATTGCGCTGGGCGAGCCGTTGCGCTGCTGCCGTCGGGGCTTCCGCCGAGGCGCTGTATCCATCCCAGCGCCACAGATCGCCCTCGCGCGAAACCAGCCTCTGGCCTGGTTCAAGCAACTTTTGCAGGCGCGCGCCGTCTTCTCGTGAGACGAAGCCGACCTGAGAGAGCCGCCGGGAAAGCGCCGTTGGTGCTTCCACGAATTTGCTCAACGCTTGCATGTTTTCAGGCAGGGCAGGAGGGGTCTCAAAGGGAGGCAGCGTTCGCCAATGCACCGGTGCGGCCTCATCTGTTGGCGCTTCCAGTTCATCGCCGATGGCAGCGCCCAGGGCAATTTCATAACCCTCAGCGACACTTACCGCGTCGATGAGAGGGGGCCACAGATCACCATCACTCACACTGAGGAGTTGCTCCAGTGTCGACAGCTCGGTTTCAAGCCTGGCCAGGCTCTGCCGGTGTTCTTCAAGCTTTTGACGTGCTTCCAGTTCGCCAGCCCGCAGACGTTCATGTTCGGCTTCACTGGTTTCGACGCTTTGATGCGCTTCGGCTTCCGCCCGCTCGTGTTCGCCAACCTTCTCGCGCAGCTCGACAAGGCCCGGCAAATCTTCACGCTTCGCCTTGAGTGTGGTGATTTCAGCGTCTGTGCGCTCAAGCTGTGAACGGGCCTTATCCAGGCGCTGGACAAGCTCGCCAAGTGTGCGTTCAACAGCAGCACGACGCGCCCTGCGGTCACTAATTTTCCGGGCAAGTTCGTCTGCTTCCTGCTCGGCTTTTTGCAGCGTCAGCTGGTTTTCCTGCACAATTGTTTCGGCGTCGGTGCGTTCAGAGCTCTGGGCGTTCTGGGCATCGCTCAGTTCAGCCTCTTCCGCATTCAAACGCGCCAGCGTGCCATCGGTGTCGGCAATAATCTCGCGTTCACGCAAAAGATCCTGTTCGACCTGTGCCTGTCGGGTTTCAAGCTCACTCTTACGGTCACGGGAACGCTGTTCTTCTGCATCGAGGCTTTCGCGCTCAACCGTCAGCCGTTGGACGATGGCAGCCTTGACGGCTTCGTGCTCGCGCATCGCCGGCAGTTTTTCCCCAGCCATTGCCATCAACCGGGTCGTCTCGGCAGCACCACGTGTCGCTTCGGCCAGGACCCGTTCGCTGTCGCGTATTTCGCTCAGGCCCGTCTCTACCGCCTGGGTGGCGTGGTACCACTCCAGATAGAGTTGCGTGGCTTCAGCTTTACGAATGTCGGAGGAGATGTTGCGGTAGCGGCTGGCCTGCCGCGCCTGTCGTTTCAGGCTTGCAAGCTGGACTTCGAGTTGTCCGACCACATCTTCCAGCCTGGTGAGGTTCGTTTCCGCCGCATTCAAACGCAGTTCTGCTTCGTGGCGGCGGGTGTAAAGACCGGTTATCCCTGCAGCTTCTTCAAGGATCCGACGGCGGGCCTGCGGCTTGGCGCTGACCAATTCTCCGATCTGCCCCTGGCGAACAAGTGCTGGCGAGCGAGAGCCGGTTGAGGCGTCTGCAAAAAGAAGCTGTACGTCCTTGGCACGCGCATCTTTGCCGTTGATGCGATAGGCTGAGCCCGCCTCACGCTCGATACGGCGGCTAATTTCCAGGGTATCCGAATCGTTGTTGGCAGCGGGGGCTGTCCGGGCCGTGTTATCCAGAACCACGGTGACTTCAGCCATGTTCCGCGCCGGGCGGCCGGCGCTGCCGGAAAAGATGACATCATCCATTCCCGACGCCCGCATGCGCTTGTAAGAGCTTTCGCCCATTACCCAGCGAATGGCTTCCAGGAGGTTCGATTTACCACAGCCATTGGGGCCGACAACGCCGGTCAGCCCGGGCTCGATGTGAAGTTCTGTTGGTTCGACGAAGGATTTGAACCCCGAGAGGCGCAAGCGGTTAAAATGCATGTTTTCCGTCAGAACCTCCGCCTTTGCCCACTCAGCCGATAATATCTTCGATAATTTCGTCAAACCGGCTGAGCGGGTAGTTGCCGTCAAGCTGCTCGCCGTTGATGAAGAATGTCGGGGTGGAACGAACGCCGAAATTGAGAGCTGCGTGGTCTTTCATCGCGCGGATGCCCTGAGCCAGTTCGACATTGGTCAGGCATTCCTGAAAGCTCGCCTCGGTAAACCCGGCAAGCCGGGCAATTTTGAACAACTCCTCCGCCACATTGCGGTCACGCGATGTCCAGATGGCCTGTTGTTCGAAGAGAACATCAATCATTGCAAAATATTTGTCTTCACCCGCACAGCGCGCCAGCATGAAGGCCGCAAGAGCCGCGTCATCAAAGGGAAACTCGCGAAAGATCAGGCGGGCCTGGCCTGTGTCGATGTGTTTCTCTTTCAGTTCCGGATAGGTGTCGACGTGGAAGGCGCGACAGTGCGGACAGGTGAGGGAGGCATATTCGATGATGGTAACCGGAGCATCCTCTTCACCGATAAACATATCGGCGAGCTCACCGGGCTCCAGCAGATCGTCCTCGTCAACGGCTGCAAACGCACTGCGCCGGCCAGCCGCAATGCTCCCGCTGAGCAGCAGACCTGCAGTTAATCCCTGAGAAAAATGGCGGCGATTTAGTCTCATCTTACGGTCCTACCTACTAGATGTTGCATGCTACAGACAAGTATGAACTTCCATTCGCGCACGGCTGCCCACAGGAATTGCAGACCTTCGACACGACCGGAATTCACACTCCAGAAGACCTCAAACTGCGGGCCCGCACGTCATCGTGTCTGTGACTTTGAGCACGCCATCATCTCACACCAGCACTAGCCGGCCGCCGCAGCGATAGCATCGTCAAACGCTGCAATGGATGAACTGGCCATCCGTTCGCCATTGACGAAAAACGCGGGCGTGCCTGAGACCCCGAATTCACCTGAAGCCTTTTCTCTCTGGTCGCGAATGGCGCGGGCCAGATCCTCATCGGCAGCGCAGGCATTAAAGCTTTCTTCCGTGAAGCCGGCCTGACGGGCAATGCCGAACAGCGCGTCCACCTGATCCTCTGCGGCAGACCAGGCCGATTGCTGCTCGAACAACACATCAAGCAAGGGGAAAAACTTGGCGTCATCGGCACAGCGCAGAATCATGGCGGCAAAAAGCGCCAGATCATCCAAGGGAAACTCGCGGAAAATAAGTTTCGCAGCGCCTGTATCCAGGTGGTTTTCCTTCAACTGCCTGTAAGTGCCGGAGTGGAACGCAGCGCAGTGTGGGCAGGTCATGGATGCATACTCAACAATTGTTACCGGGGCATCAGCCGGGCCAACAAACATGTCAGCAAGCTCACCTGCCGTATGCAGTGCCTCGATATCGATGCCGTCAGTGCTTGTCGTGGCTGCGGGTTTGAGCAGATCTGTGCCGAAATAAAGTCCAGCAGCGCCGGCTGCAGCGATCACACCAACTCCAGTAGTAAGAGTGCGACGGTCTATTTTCATTTCTAACCTCTTCAAGTCTTGCCGGACGGACACCACTGGTGCTGCGGCCATGTCTCAGGATTGATGCGGTGCTTTTCGCGGCGCCAGCGCCCCACGGCCCAGGCGGTCGAGAGCGCGGCGAAGATCCTCATCGCCGATGGAATCGAGGGCGTCTGTCAATTCGCGTTGTTTGGTGTCGGAAAGCGGCAGCCTTTTTCTTGGGGCGGTGTCTTTGCTCGCCACCCCGCCTTGAACGACTTTCACCTCTGTGATCGCCTGATACCCGTAATAGGCATTAACTCTGTCAACAATGCGCACAACGTCATGCTGCACTTCAACAGCACGCCCATCAGTTGCCTGTATTATCAAGATGCCACCAAGCCGTCTGCGGCTGTTCGCCTCTTCAGGATCCGCCTGCCGTGGCCAGCGAATACGGACCGGTGCGCAGAAACTCGAAAGTTCAACGCCCACGATCGCTTGCCAGTTCGTCAGGATATCCGCATAGGCAAAACCATAGCGTTCAAGCGCACGCCGGGTGATTGTCAGAACGGATTTCTGTATGTGTCTTGCCATTGGA
>JAJFHB010000320.1 GCA_021775795.1 Hyphomicrobiales bacterium
CCGGGAAACCGTCGACGTGCCTCTTTTATTGTATGAAATTCCCGGCCGCACCAACGCTGCAATGAAAGCGGAAACCGTGCAGGCGATGGCCGAGGACGGCACCATCATCGGCATGAAATACTCGAGCTACGACATGCCCGAGTTCATCAAGGTGATGAAATACGCCGGAGACAAGATCGCAGTCATGAGTGGTGAAGAACCTCTGTTTGCAACGCATCTTAAGCTCGGGGCAACCGGGGGTGTGTTGGCAACGGCAAATGTGGTGCCGAGGGCGTGGACACGCATTTTCAACCTCGCGAGCAGCGGCAACCTTGACGAGGCTATTGCCTGTCAGCACGAACTGGCCCCGCTTCTCGAGGCTGTGTTCTGTGAAATGAACCCCGGACCTCTCAAACACGCTATGGCGCTGTCGGGCCTGCCGGTCGGAGACGTGCGCCTTCCCCTGCTGCCGCCCACAGATCAAACAATAAGCAAACTGGAACGCGCTGTGGCTGCAGCGATGAGCCAGGAGGAACTGTTACTCGCACCTGCCGCCTGACAGTGCAGCACTCAACGGTATCCTGGAGCCAACGCGGATCATCATGTCAATGAACGATCACGAGAGGCTCATTGAGCGGTTGCGCGAAAGCAATGGTGCTTCTGGCTGCATTGTAGATGCTGCGGAGATGGAGCCTTATCTCTGGGATTGGCGTCGCCGTGAAAAAGGCAGCGCCCTCGCTGTCGTTCTGCCGCCTGATACGGCTGCGGTGGCACAAACAATGTGCATCTGCCACGAACTCGGCATCCCCGTTTTTCCTCAAGGTGGGAATACTGGACTGTGCCTTGGCGCCGTTCCCGCCGGCACCGGCGTGGTGATATCTCTTAAACGCCTGCGAAATATCCGCGAAATCGACAAAGCAAGTTCGGCAATCATAGTCGAGGCCGGACTGCCGCTGGCAGAAGTTCATACCGCTGCTGCAGAAATCGGGCGAACCGTCCCCTTGCATCTGGGCAGTGAGGGCTCCGCCCAGGTTGGTGGTCTGATATCCACCAACGCCGGTGGGACCGGCGCCTTGCGGTACGGCACAATGCGCGATCTTGTGCTTGGCCTGGAAGTGGTTCTTGCCAATGGCGAAATCTGGGACGGCCTGTCGGTTCTGCGCAAGGACAACACCGGATACGACCTCAAACATCTGTTCATCGGCGCAGAAGGAACCCTTGGCATCATCACGGCCGCTGCACTCAAACTCGTTCCCACGCTGTGCCAGCGCGGTGACGCCTGGCTGGCACTCGAAAGCCCGGATCAGGCCATAGACCTGATGATGCGGTTTCAGGATGCTTTCAACACTGACCTGCAAGCCTTTGAGCTGGTTTCGAAAAACCAGATAGCCGCTGTGCTGGCCCATGTGCCGGGCCGACGCTGTCCCTTCGATAATGTGCCGCCCTGGAGTGTCATGGTGGAGCTTGGGTCAACAGATCCGCACGCGCCACTCGCAGCTCGCCTGGAAGAACTGCTCGCCGTCGCACTTGAGTTGGGCATCGTTGAAGATGGCGTCATCGCCCAAAGCATTGCGGATGCAAACGCTTTTTGGGAGGTCCGTCACTCGGTCTCTGAAGCTAATGTGCACGCCGGCTACGGCGTAACCCTCGATACCTCTGTGCCCATTTCGAAAATCTCGGAGTTTATCGCCAAAGCAGACGCCTTGTGCGCTTCCCGCTTTCCCGAAGCCCTGCCGTTCGTGGTGTGCCATCTGGGTGACGGCAATGTGCATTATATCCCGGTGTTTGAGCACGCATGGTGGCAGGCGCAGGAAGATCCCCATTCATTGCAGAATGACGTCCTTCGTTCATTTCACGATCTGGCCGTGGCCTGCGGCGGCAGCTATTCGGCAGAACACGGCATCGGCCGCAAGCTTCGTGGCGAACTGGCACGTCTGACACCCGCTCGTGAACTTGATTTGTTTCACAAACTCAAAAACATGCTTGACCCACACGGCCTGATGAACCCGGGCGCTCTCTTCGAAGAGGACACGACCCGGGTCGCGGACTAAGGAAAGACTTCATCCATTCATGAGTTCATCAGATGACATCACCAACTGGCTGATATCCGAAGGCCGCCTGCTCGGTGACGGCGTTGCCATAGTCAATGGCTATGCATCCCGCCTTGCCCAGGCCGGGGTACCTTTGTCGCGGGCAAATATTTCGCAACGTTTTGCAAATCCCCTGTTGGTTGCCTGGGGTGTGATTTGGACACCTGAGGAAACCTCTCAATACGACGTCACACATAAAATGCTGGAAACGGTTTCTTATGTGGGGAGCCCGTTTGAGTATCTTCACACGCACCAAAAGCCATTGCACAAGAGCCTTGTTGGCCTCGACCGCAATGTCGATCACAGCTCATATCTGGAACTGTCTGATGCAGGCGGCACAGATTTGTTCGCTCTGTTGCTGACATATGGTGATGGTTCACAGAACGGCTGCACGTTTGTTACCGACGATCCTGATGGTTTTCAGGCAGAGCATGTGGACTTGATCCGCAAGACAAGCGATGGCCTTGCCTGTGCGATGGAACCTGTGTCCATGCGCCGGTCAACTGAGAGCCTGCTGAGGACATACATTGGTCAGGGCCCTGCAGAAGCTGTTTGCAACGGATCAATCCAGCGCGGCGAATCCAAAGCCGTTGAAGCCGTTGTTGTCTTTAGTGATCTGCGCGGTTTCACGTCCAAATCCGAATCCTGGAGCGAGGCCGATCTTTACGCCGCCCTCAACGACTATTTCGATACCGTCGTGCAGGCGATGAACGACCATGGCGGCGATGTTCTCAAGTTCATGGGTGATGGAATATTGTCAATCTTCACGATCGACGGGACAGAGCAGCGGGATGCTCAATGCCGAAAGGCCATCGCTGCGGCACGCGCCGTAATCACGCGATTGGGGAAGCTCAATGAAAACCGGCGGATTGCAGGCTTGGAGAACCTTGAACTGGGCATCGGCATCAATACAGGGCCAGTGAGCTACGGAAACATCGGAAGTCCAAGCCGGCTCGACTTTACGGTGCTTGGCTCGGCTGTGAACATCGCGAGCAGAACCCAGGATCTCTGCAAAACTCTGGGTGAAACCATTCTGGCAACCGATCCGGTAGCACAGTCCGAACCAGGCGTATATGAAGATCGCGGCAATCACGCTCTGCGTGGAGTGGCGAAGCCAACCAGGCTGTTCGCCTTGAGGGATTGAGCTCGTCGTTTGTTGCCGGTCCCGAAAAACTCAGCACGAAAGATGCACTAGCCGTTTGGACGAACCGCCCAATCCGGATTTTGGCGTGCTAGAATATTTCGTCAAATCGATACACAACCAACACTACCTAAAGCGACGTCGCAGCCCGAGCAGCCTGGTCATAGAGGCCTGAGAGCGCCCGCAACAAGCCCGCGAGTTTTGCCATATCTTCACGGTCGACGTTCAACATTTCAATGGACGCGATGAGACACTCTTCGCGGATTTCCCGATAGCGCTCGCACAGGTCCCGGCCTTCCGCGGTTACTTCAGCAATCTTTTCCTTGCCCTGGCGCGCACTTTTCACCAACCCGCCCCTCTCGAGTTTCTTCAAGGCGTAGGTCACCGTATGCGTGTCTTCAAGATTGAGCATGAGGCATATGTCAGCAAGCCGCTTTGGCCGCTCGCGGTGATAGAGAACATGCAAAATCTGCACTTCCAACGGGCTGATTTCAGACGCTCCGGCCGCCATCATTGCGCGCACGATCCAGCGGTGAAACGCGTTCACGCCGATGTTGAGGGCAAATTCCATTTCGGAAAGCTCGGGAACTGCTGATTGCGCCAGATGGGCGGACGAGACAATCGGGCGGCGGGGTTTCTTTGAAGTGTCATTCATGGCGTTACATTATTATATCATCGACAATTTGTCGATAAAATATTGACGTAACCAAGCCAATATCTTAGTTCTTTGCATCAGCACCCACAAAGATGGAATGGTTGAGGAGCAGGATCATGTCGAACGCAGGCAACCCGCAGGGCAAATGGGATTTCTGGATTGACCGTGGCGGCACCTTTACCGACATCGTCGGCCGCGACC
>JAJFHB010000033.1 GCA_021775795.1 Hyphomicrobiales bacterium
CGCCATACTACCCTCTGTCCCACCCCGACGCGACGGTTACACTCACGAATCACTCTACACGTTTGGGCCCCCACGACACTCACCCGGGTCCCGAGGTCAGGATACCGCCGAGGTTTTCCCAGTTACTCCAGGCGGCCCTGGTTCTTTCCGCCATGGCAATCATGATGGCTGCGGCAACAAGAAGAGTGGTGACGGCCAAGATGAGCCGGCTTCCATGGTGTCGTTGATCGCTTCTGACGACAGAACTGGATTGGTTTGCGGACATGGGCGTGTTCCTTTGCATCACACAATGATTTGGCATTCGCACTTCAAGCGGTTTTTGCCGCCAGATGCCGCGAACGCATCAACCCCACTTCCCCAGACTTCGAGAATAGCTCAAATTTCACAGACATTCCACGGATGAACCGAAAAAGAGATCACAGACTGTTCGTTTTTGTTGTTGCCGACATTGCTTTCGACCTGCACCGGCCTCGCTGACCCTTATCCACGGATCACAAGGCGACGGGTAAGGGCCGATTGGATCATTACCAAAACTGCCAGAAGATCAGTTCTGAGATCCTCGATTCTTGCAATTCCGGCGGGCTGCCCCGTACTGTAAAAACAATCGCAAAAAATGATGGCAGCTTACGATGACAACAGAGCACTTGATCACATCCGCCATGACAAGGATCAGGGCCATATTGGCGGGCGTGGGTCCAGGTCTGGAAGACTTTGCCGAGATCGAAAGCGTTCTGCAAAGCCTGGCCGCTGAGGTTGATTTTTCGACTTACCGTCGGGCGGTTCCAGGTGAAGAGTTGGCGTATGCGCTTGACGTTCCCGGCAACGGCGATGTCGCTCTCTATCTGGTCTCCGATGGCGTGGGCGCGGTCACACCACCTCATACACACTCGACCTGGGCGGTCATTGTCGGTCTGGAGGGCGTGGAAATGAACCAGATCTACAAAGTTTCTGATGCCGGCTCCAAAGAGATTCAACTTCACAGCGTCTCAAATGTCGGCAAAGGGACTGCAATCACCATGGCCGCAGACGACATACACGGCACGGTATCAACAGGGCCCGAAGCGACGTTTCACCTGCATCTTTATGGTTGTGACCTGGCTTCGCTCAAGCCATTTTCCGAAAGAACCTATTCGGCTGTGCCTGTCACTGCCGATTAACACCAGCGGGATTCAAAAGACGCATCAGCCAACGCGTGCAAAAACAGAATTGTCAGACACCAGCCTGAGACTTCGCGTCCGCCGCCGAGCCGACCTGACCACGCTCATCGCGCCATGCGGGCTCAGGGGGAACTTCGACCCAGGCCGCACACTCACCGCGAAAATTACCGATCTTGTCGTCACCGGAGCCGTGTGGCGTATAGCCGAGCAGGGCACGCAGACGCGGCGTGAATCCGGCGGCAATCTCAGGCGGGGTTTCCAGATATTGATTTGATTCCTGCCGAAGCCAACCTAGCGAATAAGTGTTGATCAGCCCGGCGCGCGGTGCATTGCTTTGGTTGGCCCCGCCACCATGCCAGGTGGAGCCGAGGTAGAAGAGCGCCGAGCCTTTGGGCATTACGGCATTCTCCCAATTGGACACGTCCGGCAGATGCCAGGAGCGGATGAAGCGGTGGCTGCCGGGGACAACGCGGGTAGCGCCGTTCTCAACTGAAAAATCATCCAGCGCCCACATGACGCCGATCTGGAGCTCCATTCCAGCTGTCTGGATCGGATAGAGGGAATCGTCGCGATGCAACGCCTGGGCGGCTTCGCCAGGCAGAATTTCGATCGCCGTCATGCTGCCAACCTGATAGGTCGCGCAATGGGGCAACAAGAGCGCATCCGCAACGCCGACCACCATGTCGTGGTCAATGAGGCCTGCTGCACTGGGAGCGGTGGTGAGCACACTATTGGCGCGCAGGGTTTTTTCGCCGTTAAAGTCGCTGCTGGACCTGAGACCGGACGCGTCAAGTCGCGGACGCAGTTCGGCGATAATCTGATCGGCAAGAGTAACTTCTACGAGACCTTTGACGACCACCGCCCCGTCGCGGCGCAGCGTTTCCACGACATCTCTTATATCGGCGTTCGCGTCCAAACTCGTCAACGGCATGACTGCCTCCCTGCGGGCCAAGTGCTTGCTCAAATCTCTTGAACCCCAGACTTGCCCGGTATTTGCCTCGAGGTGAAGCAATTTATTGAGAGCATAAAGCGGTGTTGCAGGTTGCCATTAACGCGGCTGGATCACACCAGCCAGGACCGCTCACCGCCCCTGGGTTCGCAACGTCAGCAGCCGTGCAATGTTTCCAGCACACGCCACGCCCGGTCGGCGCGATGTTGAACTTGTGCATCGCTCAATGGTGGCGAGGCGCCGATCACGCGCCTGATCTGCAGGTCGCCAATCAGCAAACCCAGATAGAGTTCAACAACCTCACCAGTATCATCAAAGGCCATTTCGCCGCGGTCCCGGGCGAGTTCGAATGTCTGTGCAATGAGCGGTGCAACACTGTTGCGCCCGGCCCGTGACAAGGTATCTCCAAGAATGCCCGTCTCATCGGCATCTGCGGCGGCTGCGCGATTTAAAGCTACCGCTTTTTCCCCGGTTACCATGTGCAGCAGCAAGGGTCCAAACGCCTTGATCGTCTGCTCAAGATCAGCCTGTTGATCAAGGTTTTGGCGCAGGAGATGACTGGCTTCGCGGGCGTTGGCCTCGACGAGGGAGCCGAACAGAGCCTGTTTGTTGCCATACCATTTGTACAGAGTTTCGTTGGAGGCGGCAGCGCGCTTTGCGATCGCCAGCATTGACGTCGCCTTATAACCTTTTTCGGTGAGCAGTTCGTAGGCTGCAGCCTCAATCTGGGTCCTGCGCGCTTCCTGATTTTCCGGTCTCATAAAAATCCCTGCCCATCCGTGTTGACAATAATCGTACACAAGATTACGGTTAAGTCAAATCGTACATAACTTTACGCTTACAAGGAACAACAGATGGAACACACAAATCGCAATGCACACGCAGCCCTGAGCATTCTGATAGGTCTGCAGGCAATCATGCTCGCCTCGCTCTTAACAACGACGCCGCCACACCCACCGTTAACAACCCCCCTGTTTGCCATGGGGCCGTTTCTCGGTTCCTCAATCTCGATTGCAATTGCAGCCTTGGTGCTCGGAGCCACGAATTCACGCGGCGGAACGTTGCTCTCGGCCTTTGCAGCGATACTTGCGTTGATCTCCTACGGCCCGCAGAAGTGGTTTGACGCGGCGATCCCTGAAATCTGGCCGGCTGTATTGTCGGGGCAAGTCGCTGCTATTGCGATCTTCTGGTTCGCTTACCGGTCGCTGAAGGAGAGGCAGTCAGCTTGACTGGACCCGCGTCACACAATC
>JAJFHB010000321.1 GCA_021775795.1 Hyphomicrobiales bacterium
TTCTGCCTGCGGGCTATCAGCCGGCAGTAGCCGGACAAGCGGCGCAGGGGCAATCCACGGGATCTGGATAATGAGTTCCGCTGACTTCGAAAGCTTCGTGGAAGCTGTCTCCGGACGGCGCGGCGAAGGAGCATCTTCAAACGACCTGCCTGCATATGAGCGCGTGACCGTGCTTGGTGGCGGCGTGGATGCGCGGTTGATTGCAAGTCTTTGCCTTGCAGAAGGCGCGGATGTGACGATGTTTTCTGCTTATGGCAGGGAGCTTGACGTTCTGCGCGGTGCCGGAGGCATTACCTTGCGTGGCGAGGGGCCGACGGGGTCCTACCAGATTGACAATGAAGATGGCATCTCCATTCGCACAACGGCCGAGCTTGACCGGGCAGTAGCCGGTGCAAACCTCGTTTTTCTAACAGGACCTGTCCACAAGCAGCGCACCTACGCCATGGTACTGGCTGATCACCTGTCTGACGGTCAGGTTTTGGTGCTGGCGCCGGGGCGTTCGCTCGGCGCTGTCGAGGCTGCATGGTTGCTGCGCATAGGTGGGGCTACTGCAGATGTGACAATCATCGAGGCGCAATCCCTGCCGTATTGGGTGCGTCAGGAGGGTTCGGTGCTTCACCTGACGTCGTGCGCTGCATCAGCGGCTGGCGCTCTTCCCAGCAACCGACAAAATGCAGTGGTGGCGTTGCAGCGCTTTCTCCCAAACATCGTACCGGCGGTGTCGACGGTTCACAGCGGGTTTTCCGATGGCAGCGGTCTCGTGGAAGTTCCAGCTTTGTTGCTCGGGGGCCCTGGAATTGGTGATGGCCGGAAAGAACTGCCTCCAGGTGCGGTGGCGCTCGAAGAGCATGCCACATTCAGAACACTCATCGGCGAGCGCCATCTCACGGTGATAAACGCAATGGCTGAGGAACGCCGAAGTGTGGCGGCACGGTTCGGGGTTCGTGATCTGCCGGATACGGCCACCTGGCTTGATGCTCATGCCGGGGAAGCGAGCGGACCGTCTGCGCGACCTGTTCCTGATCCTGAAACGGCCTCACACCTGGTGCGCTGCGCCGTGATCGGGTCGTTGGTCCCCCTTGTTTCTGCGGCGCGTCTGGCAAATGTTCCCGCGCCGGCAACGGAGGCCATGGTGGCGCTTGCGGCCACGGTGCTCGGTGGAGATCTGTCAACGGCAGGGCGCCGCCTGGAGACCATCGGCGTTGATGCAGGTTCAATCGATGATGCCCGCCGCATTATGGATTCGATAGCGAGAGGAGGCCGCTGATGGACGCTGATCTCCGCTCCGTTGCATCCGCCCGCCGGACCGTGCTGGCGGCCTGGGATGCTTACAGGCAGTTCCTCGGCACGGATCCGAAGGTGGTTGATGAAATCGTCTGGGCCATGTCCAGGGCGGTACAAACAGAATCCAAGCGGCTTGGCGAGATCGCCGCAGAAGAGACGGGCTACGGCAACGCCGAAGACAAACGCATCAAGAACCTCTTCAATGCGGTGTCGGTTGCCGACTGGCTGCGCAATATCACGACCCTGGGCGTGCTGTGGCGCGACGAAGTTACAAAGATTGCGGCGATTGGCGAGCCGATGGGCGTTGTTGCGGCGCTGATCCCTGTAACCAACCCGACGTCCACGATCATCTACAAGGTCCTGTCTGCGGTTAAGTCCGGCAATGCGATTGTCTGCGCGCCACATCCTCGCGGCGTCAGGTGTGGCCTGGAAACTGTACGGGTTATGGCAGAGGCCGCCGAACAGCATGGTGCACCCAGAGGTCTCATCCAGTGTCTTGATGAAGTTACCGTCGAAGGCACGGCTGAACTGATGCGCCATCGCCGGACATCCGTCGTCATGGCGACGGGCGGCCCGGCAATGGTTCGCGCGGCCTATTCATCGGGCAAGCCGACGCTGGCGGTGGGAGCGGGCAACGTGCCCGTTTATGTCCACGCTTCCAAGGCCCGTGAGCTGGATGAGGTGGCCGAACAGATCATCATGTCCAAGTGTTTTGACTATGGCACCGCGTGCCTGTCAGAACAGGCGGTCATGGCTGACAGGCAAATAGCTCGAGCCCTGCGCGAAGAAATGAAACTGAAGGGTGCCTATTTCTGCTCGTCGGCTGAAAGCAAAACCCTTGGCGAACTCATATTCGCGGGCGGGCGATCCATCGTACCAGCCTACGTGGGACAATCAGCGCAACGCCTTGCTGAACTGTCCGGATTCGATGTGCCGCCGCGCACCCGTATTCTGGTTTCAGAACAATCCGAGGTTGGCTGGAAAACGCCTTTGTCGGCGGAGAAACTCAACCCCATTCTTGCCTGGTATGAGGTCAAGGACGCAGCCGAGGGTATAGCCCGTTCCGGTGATATTGTGCGCTTTGGCGGATGGGGGCATTCAGCGGTCATTCACTGTGACGAAGCGGAAGTGGTCGCAGAATTCAGCCGTCTTCCGGTAGGCCGTGTTCTTGTGAACACACCGGCAATCGTTGGCGGAATGGGGTTCTCCACTGATCTGGAGCCAAGCTTCATGCTGGGAACCGGAACGTGGTCCGGGTCAATAACATCGGACAACGTCACCGCCCTGCATCTGATCAACATTAAGCGCGTGGCTTACGAGTCTCGTCCCTGGCGCGACATTTATGATGTTTATGGAGATTAAGTGTGGCTAAGAACCTGACAATACGAGCGCTCATGCAGATTGATCGCGTGCAGCCCAAATTTGCAGCTTACGTGGGCTCAACTGTGCAGGGTTCCATTCCTCTCGCGGGGGATACCATTCTCGTTGGAGAACTGGCGCCGGGCAACGAGGTCTTCACGCTGGTTGATATCGCGCTGAAGGCTTCGCGGGTGGAGGCGACAAGCCAGATTGTCGAAAGGGAATTTGGTTTCTTCATTCTGCGCTCACCGTCAAATGCGGAAGTTTCGGCAGCCCGCGATGCGATCCTCGGGGAACTTTCGGCGACGATGGCGGACCGGCTGAAGCCGCGGGTGGAATCGACGCAAGTGATCACTTCTGTCGAGCCCTATCAGGCGCAGCTTTTGAACAAATGGTCTTCAGGTTCCATGCTGGTACCGGGCCAGACACTCGGCATCGTCGAAGTGTCACCGGCCGCCTACATCGCCATAGCCGCGAATGAATCTGAGAAGTCAGCGGAAGTTGACATCATTGAGGTGCGGTCTGTCGGCCGCTTTGGCAGGCTCTTTTTCTCGGGCAGCGAAGCAGCAGTAAACATGGCTATTGCCGGTGCCGTTGCCTCGATTGATGCGATCGATGGGAAAGATGGATAAATGGCAGCGGACAAACGGGTCATAGGTGCTGAGCACGTCACCGACGCGCATCGCCGTGGCCGCCGTGTGCTGGAAGTGATGCCGGGCGATATTGTCACCGCTCAGGCGCGCGAATCTGCCGAGACATTCAAAATTGAACTCCTTGACGGCCCCCTTGAAAAGCCGACGGTTGTAGAAGCTGACGGTCCGGCATCTTTGCGGCGTGGCCTTTACAGACGCAATCCCGGGTGGGTGTCACCGCAGCCCCGAAAGGCGCGGAACGCACGCGTCTTGTCTCGCCTCGCTCTGGTGGGGGCAGGTGGTGTTGGCGCCAACGTTGCCCATCTTGCGGCCAATGGAGAAATTGCCCGTGAAATTGCGCTGATAGATGTGGCACCGGGCATCGCCGAAGCGGTTGCCCTTGATCTCAACCACGCATCGGGCGTCACCCGTTCAGGTGTGGAAGCTGTCGGCGGCAATGACCTTTCGCTTGTTGCTGGTGCCGATGTCGTCGTTGTCAGCGCCGGGCGTCCCCGAACCACGGGCATGACACGGGCCGGTCTGATGGAGATCAATCGCCGGGTCATTCAAACTGCAGGCGACGCGATCCGTGTGCATGCGCCTGGTGCCGTTGTAATCGTGGTGACAAACCCGCTTGATGAAATGACGGTCGAGATGTTGCGCGCTACAGGCTTTCCCCGGAACCAGGTGTTGGGGATGGCGGGCACGCTCGATTCAAGCAGGTTTCGGCGATCTCTCGCGCAGGCAGCAGGTGTGCCTGTGGCCGACGTCGAGGCCATGACCCTTGGCAGCCATGGAGATGAGATGGCGCCCATTGTTTCCCGCTCGCGCATCAAGGGACGGCCCCTGAGTGATTTTCTGAGCGATGCGGCCGTTGAGGCCTGCGTGAAAGACGCGGTTACCGGTGGTGGCCAGGTTGTCGCCCTGCGGAAAACCGGATCAGCCGTTGTCGCTCCCGCTCATGCGATTGTTGAACTCATCGATCACATACGTGGTGCACGGGCCGGTTCAGTGCCTGTTTCGGTCATGCTCGAAGGTGAGTTCGGTATTGAAGGTGTGGTGCTCGGTGTGCCCTGCCATCTGGGGCGCAGCGGCCTGGTCGAAGTCGATGAAGTTAGGCTGGCCGAGAATGAATATGCCGCGCTCAAAACGGCGGCGGATGCCATTCGCGGCCGTCTCGAAGGCTGATTGGAGAAACCACAATGGTGAAGATCAAGGCATCAGGCGGCGGGCGATTTGAAAAGATCGGCTCCTATTCACGAGCCCTGCGAGTGGGACCCTTCGTCTATATTGCGGGAACAACCGCGGTTGAGCCTTCCGGCAAACTACATGCGCCGGGGGATACTTACGCCCAGACTGTCTACACCCTTGGCCGCATCGAAACAGCACTGCAGGATGTGGGAGCCGAACTCCGCCATGTGGTGCGCACGCGGGCGTATTTCGCCGACATCAAGGAAGCGGGCGATTTTGTTCGTGCCCATGGTGAGGCATTTGCTGGCATAGAGCCGGTTTCTACGGGTGTTGAGGCAGGGTTGACGACGCCTGGAATGATGATCGAAATCGAGGTTGATGCCATCATTCACGATGAAGACGGCACGATTGATTATGGCGAAGATTGAGGCGTTGCTCGATGTGCGACGCGGACAGCACCGTTGAGGGCTGATTCAACGCAATTCCAGCTTCATCAAAATATCTTGTGTCGATTCCCCAGGTTGGGGCGGTCTGTTGTCGTGTTCAAATCCAACTGAAGCATAAAGTGCCACCGCTTCGTGGTGGCGGGGCAGGGCGCTCAGAATCATCCTCGCAAAGCCCATTTCGACCCCGCGCTCTTTCAGTCTTTCAACCAGCGCCCGGCCGGCCCCCAGTCCCCTGGCGCTTTCGCGCACGAACATGCGGTTCATCTCGCAGACATCATCGTCCAGCCTCTTCAGCATCAAAGTTCCTACCGGGACGCCGTCTTTGTATGCCAGCAGACACTCGCCATTGGGTGGCGCATTGTGGATCAGAAGGTCGCCGATTTTTTCATTGAATTGCTGGTGCCTGAAATAGGTTTCTATGACCTCTTTCATCTCGGGATAACGGACATGGAGCCAGTCGATGAACTCAAAGGCAAGTTCGCGAACGCGTTCTGCTTGTTCTTGTGTTCGAACCAATTCGATCTTGAGCATTGTGTCCGATACTCCTGCAAAATCGAAAATTCACTGGATCCGTCAGCCGCCGAAATAGGCTTCCTTGAGTTGCTCTTCACCCTGGAGTTCTTCCGGGGTGCCTTTGAGGCGCACATAGCCGGTCTCTAGCAGATAGAATTCCTGCGCCAGGCTCAAGGCAAAATTCACATTCTGCTCTGAGTTGACGGTGGTCAGGCCAAGCTTTTCGTTGAGTCGCTTCAGCGCCGCGACAATTTCCAGACAGATCTTCGGCGCCAGGCCGATTGTCGGCTCATCGACAAGCAGCAGTTTCGGATCGATCATCAAGGTGCGAGTGTGGCAAACTCCAGGCGGCGCAGGCCGCCCATGGAGAGTTCGCCTGGCTGCATGCTGAGTTGACTGATTTCAAATCCCACACTTCTGCCGA
>JAJFHB010000322.1 GCA_021775795.1 Hyphomicrobiales bacterium
TTGCCGATCAAATATGTGCTCCTGAGCCACTATCATGCGGTCCGCGTGCTGGGCGCTTCAGCCTATGGCGCCCAGGAAATCATCGCCTCTGACGCGACCCGCTCCCTGATCGTGGAGCGTGGCCAGGAGGACTGGGATTCAGAATACGCGCGTTTTCCGCGCCTCTTTCAGGCAGCAGAATCAATCCCCGGCCTGACCTGGCCGAGCATGACCTTCGATGGAATGATGACGCTTTACCTGGGCAAACGGCGAATCGAGATCATGCATCTTGGCCGGGGACATACGGCAGGCGATGTTGTTGCCTGGGTTCCAGATTCCCGGGTGATGTTTTCCGGTGACCTGGTGGAATACAAATCCGCCTGTTATTGCGGCGATGGACACCTGAGGGACTGGCCCGACACGCTGGCAAACATAGATGCCTTTGCACCGGAAGCGCTGATGCCCGGCCGCGGCGATGCCTTGGGAAATCCGGAGCTCGTGCGCGAGGCTCTCGAGTTGACCGAAGACTTTCTCACCACACTCTATGACACAGTTGAGCGCGGCGTGGCACGCGGCGCCAGCCTGAAGGAATGCTTCGACCTGGCACAAAGCGTCATGCAGCCGAAGTTTGGCGAGTGGGCGATCTTTGAACATTGCCAACCCTTCAATGTGGCCCGCGCCTATGATGAAGCGAACGGCATTGACCATCCGCGCATCTGGACTGCCGAGCGCGATCGTAACATGTGGGAAGCCCTGCAGGAGTAAGCGCCAGCGACATGACCGAGACGACATACCGTTCGATCTATCAATATGACTATGCAAGATCGCCGGATCAGGATGTGGACCAGCCTGTGAGACATCGGGTGGTGGTCATTGGTGCAGGGCCTGTGGGTCTTGCCACAGCGATCGATCTGGCGCAACGCGGGCAGCAGGTTGTACTTCTCGATGACAGCGACCGTATCGGCGTAGGGTCGCGCGCCATCTGCTTTTCGAAGCGCTGTCTCGATGTTTGCGACCGGTTGGGCGTGGCCGGGCGCATGGTTGAGAAAGGTGTCACCTGGCAGGTGGGCAAGGTCTTTCTTGAGGCCGAACAGGTGTACGCGTTCGACCTGCTGCCGGAAGATGGGCACAAGAACCCTGCTTTCATCAATCTGCAACAATACTATCTCGAAGGTTATCTGGTGGATCGCGCCAACGAACTCGACGGATTGGAAATTCGTTGGCGCAACAAGGTAGAAGGGCTCTCTCAAAACGACGACGCCGTAACCCTGTCCATCGAGACCCCGGATGGGCCCTATCTCCTGGAAGCAGAATATCTCGTTGCCTGTGATGGCGCGCGCTCTTCCTTGCGCAGCATCATGGGACATGATTTCGTCGGTCAGGTATTTGACGACCGGTTCCTGATCGTGGACGTCAAGATGAATGCAGAGTTCCCGACAGAACGCTGGTTCTGGTTTGACCCGCCCTTTCACAAGGGCCAATCAACACTGCTGCACAAGCAACCTGACGATGTTTGGCGCATTGATTTTCAGCTGGGCCGCGATGCTAACCCTGAAGAAGAAGTCAAACCGGAGAACGTGATGCCGCGGCTCAGAGCCATGCTGGGTGATGTGGAAACCGAGATCGAGTGGGTCAGCGTCTATACGTTTCAATGCAAACGCATGGAGCAGTTCGTGCACGGGCGCGTCTATTTTGCCGGCGACGCTGCACATCAGGTCTCGCCCTTTGGCGCGCGAGGAGCGAACAGCGGTCTGGAAGATGCCCAGAACCTTGCCTGGAAACTTGATGCGGTGTTGCGCGGCGATGCGGGAACTGAACTGCTTGAAACATACGGCGTTGAACGCGAACTGGCGGCAGATGACAACATCGGGCATTCGACCCGTGCCACGGATTTCATTTCGCCGAAGAACGCGGTTTCCCAGACCTTCAGAAACGCCACGTTGAAGCTGGCGCAACACGCACCCTTCGCCCAGAAGTTTGTAAATTCCGGACGCCTGTCGACACCATCAGTTTATGAAAACACACCGTTGTGCACGGCGGATGAGGACAGCTTCGAGGGTTCTGCCCGCCTCAACTACCCAGCCCCCGACGCGCCCCTTGAAACTGCCGAGGGAGAAACGACATGGCTGCTCGACACCTTGCCAACGGGCTTTACAGCCCTTCATGTCGCCAATGGAACCAGGCCCAATCCGCCCGATGGCATTACACTGATGAACATCGGAGACGGCCTCATTGATGCGACCGGCCTGTTTTCAAAGCGCTATGATGCACTTCCCGGCACGACTTATCTCATCCGGCCCGACCAATATGTCTGCGCCCGGTTCCGCACCTTCGATCCGCAAGCGCTGGCAACAGCGCACCGGCGGGCCCTGGGTGAACACAGCAGAGGCAGTGATGGCTGATCTTATCGTCGACACCAATCTTGCAGATCCCGACCGGGTTTATACCGCGCTCATTGATGCGCACCGCGACCTGGATGAAGAAACAAGCGGTGAGCTGAATGCAAAGCTCATTCTCATACTGGCCAATCACGTTGGCGATGAGGAGGTAATAGCTCAGGCGATCGAGCTGGCGCGAAAAGGGTTACTGCGGCCGGCGGGCTCAGCTACATGAGCGGGGACACAGAAGACAGGTTCGTTGACACTTACTTGCCCTACCTGCTTGCCCAGGCAGCTCATCATATGAGTTACGGGTTCCATCTGGAGCTCAAGAAATTAAATGTGAGAGAAGCGGAATGGCGGGCGCTCGCAACCTTGCGCGGTTCTCAGCCCATGCCCATTGGCACTCTCGAAAGCCATGTTCTTGCGCCGCAATCAACCCTCTCGCGCACGGTGGACCGTCTGGTTCGCCGCGGGCTCATCACACGCACGGCTGACGCTGCGGACCGGCGGGTGAACATGGTGGCACTGACCGAAGAGGGTCGTGCTCTTGCAGACACACTCATTGAAAAGGCGCGAATCTTTCAGCGGCAGGATGCAGCAGC
>JAJFHB010000323.1 GCA_021775795.1 Hyphomicrobiales bacterium
CTAAGTGATGATGGTGGAGTTGTTATTCCTCTGTTTGCCAACGACGTGTTTGGAACTTCCGACAAGGTAAGCCATGGCGCGCTCTCCAATAATCTTGAAATTGATGGGCGCATGTTCTTTGAGCGCTGGTGGTTTGCCGGATAAGGCGCAGAGCGTGGAGCTGCTCGTTTCTGTGCCCGGATTTCTATGCTAATTGTTTCGAGCGGAAACAAATATCGAATGATATGTCCTTAAAGACCAAACCCGGCCCCAGACGCGCAGTTCGCGCCGATCGACCAAAAACCCATGCTGAAATCAATATGTTTCGGCGGCGGACCTTGATTGAAGGGGCGATTGATTCACTGGCTGCTCATGGTGTCACGGGCACGACTGTACGAACGATCTGTGATGCTGCGGGCAGCTCACGCGGACTGATCGGGCATTATTTTGAGAACAAGGAAGAGCTTCTGGCTGCGGCACTCGAGTATCTGTTCACGATGATTTCGGAGCAGGTGCGCGAAACTGTAGAAAAAGCAGGAGCTTCTGCCGTTGCACGGCTCAAGGCCTATCCCGTGGCTCTTTTCGCATCGGAGGTTTTTACCGAGCGCAACCGCACGGCATTTCTTTGTCTGTGGCACGAGGCGCGCTTCAACGATGCTGTTCGGAAAGCCAATCAGGAGCTTTACGATGGTTATGCAGGCCGGGTTGAAACCCTGTTCCGGGAAGCGGCGATGGAGCTCAATGCAGACCTGGATCCACGACGATCCGCTCTCGGCCTGATCGGTCTGACCGATGGTTTGTGGCTGGGTATGTCTATTCATGATGACGTCGTCTCACAGGATCAGGCGATCGAGATCAGTCATCGTTTCATTGATCAGGAGTTGCAGGGCGAATTGGCGCGCTCCTAGAGCGTTTCCATATCAAGGTGAAACGCTCTAGATACCGGCTGGATCAGCCTCTCCCTGTCGGCTCATGTTGCCGGTTTCACCGCTTGGATTGGAGAAGGGCGCGAACACATCCCGCCCCCTGGCCTCTTGATAGTGATTGAGGGCCCAGTGAACACTTGGAAAGGCAATGTCGTTCCAGGGAATTTGATCCCAGGCGAAAAGCCCCACTTCCAGGCTCTCTGGCCCGGCTGAAAACGCCGGCTTTTCGAGTGTGGCGCGGTAAATGATCTGCACCTGGCTGATGCGGGGGATTGAATAGACTGCCAGCAATGCGTTGATGCAGATATCTGCCCGCGCCTCTTCCTGTGCCTCGCGCCGGGCCGCGTCCGCGGTGGTTTCGTTCAGCTCCATATAGCCTGCCGGCAAAGTCCAGAAGCCACGGCGCGGTTCAATGGCACGGCGGCACAGAAGTATCCGATCATCGTGAGAGACAACAGCGCCGGCAACGAGTTTTGGGTTCTCGTAGGCGATGAACCCGCATGTGTCGCAAACTTTGCGGATGTGATCATCACCATCAGGGATGCGATCTGAAAACGTGTGGGTATCGTCTGTGGGCATTTTGCTCGCCGCCATGATATCGGACCACTGTAACTTATGGAGATTGGATGGCTGAAACAAGCATGCGACTTTACTGTGATCGGCGCTTTTTGGCCTTCGTCGCCGCTGGCTTTGTTTCCTCAGCCAAACCGTCAGTGCCCTGATCACACGCATACAACTTATTTTGAAGACGATTGAATGTGCAGTGCTCGTACAAGATATGAAGGTCGTGCATGCTGATAACTCCAAAAGCCGAACCCATGTGTCGGATGTTTCACAGTTGAGCGTAGCAGCACGTCAATAGCAGCGATGCCACGTGCGGATACGCGCTGTGACTAGCAGAGGGAAAAGCTTTCAAAAATGATGGATACGTCAATGACAGCTTCCGGCAAAATCAAAGATCTCAACAAGTCGCCGTACCATTTGTTGCGCCGCGCCTGGCAGTTTGCCGGAGATCTTTATGCTGAGGAAGTCGGGCAAAGCGGCCTTACGCACAGACAATTCACGGTGCTTCTGGCGGTCGAACAGAACGAGGGTGCGAGCCAGACAGATCTGGTGTCTGTAACGGGTATTGACCGAAGCACGCTGGCTGATCTTATCAGCCGCCTGATTAAGCGCGGCTATCTGCAGCGTCGACGCACCAAGGAAGACGCCCGGGCCAATTCCATCAGCCTGTCGACTGCGGGCGCCCGAGCACTGCGCACAGCGCAGCCAGGGGCCCTGGCGGCAGATCATAAACTGCTGCGGGTGCTGCCTGCTGAACAACGGCGGCAGTTTGTCGATGCGCTGACGAAAATTTCTGAAGCGCTGGAAGAACAGCTGGGCGAAAGCGCAGACAGCCAGAATGTTGCCCGCGGCAATGGCTCAGCTCCTGGGCCAATCAGCGGATAGGCGCTGCCTAGACGCTAATGTCCAGACGTGAACCGGGCGCTACATAGCGGTTGGCAGTTTCATCGCGCAGATGCGCAAATGGAGCTTCGCGCCTGTGGGAACTGTTTGCCTGCAACGGTTCGAACAATCCGCTGTCTTCCGTTTCCCTGACAACAGCATCATTGAACGTGGTTCCGGTGGCATCCGGTTCGCTGGCTCCGGTTTCATTGACGTCGGATTCATTTATTCCGGAATCTGCGGTTGCGGACTGGCCTGCGTTATACGGGTCCCGTTGCGGCTGCGCCGGGCGCTGGCCATTTCCGTTGAGAATGTCGAGGGCTTCCGAGCTCAACGATAAGGTGACCGCTGGCGCGCTGCGTCGGCCCTGTCCCTGGCCGGCAACAGCGGGTTCGTTCTCGGACGATGTTCGCACACGTCCGCTTTGCGGGGTGGTCGGCCGCAGCTTGTAGGTTTGTGACGCAATTAAAGCGGCGTCGACGGGTGAAGCCATGTCAAAGACCCGTGAGGGCGCAGGAGCGCCGCTGGAAGACAGGCCGGGATTAACACATTGTTAGGGTTAACAAGAGATTAACGGCAAGATCAGTTTGCTACACTTCTCAGTTGTTCGATGGCAGGCAGCAACTCTGTTTCAAGAACAGATGGGGTAATTTCGCCAACGTGTTTGTAGATGATGATCCCGTTACCATCGATCAGGAAGGTTTCAGGAACCCCATAAACCCCCCAGTCAATGGAAACGCGACCGACACCATCGGCACCTACGGCTTTGAACGGATTGCCGTGGTGGCCAAGAAAGCGTCGGGCGTTGGCGGCGGCGTCCTTGTTGTTGATGCCATAGATCGTGATGCCGACTTCCGTTGCCAGATGCATGAGATAGGGGTGTTCCGCCCGACAGGGGCCGCACCAGGATGCCCAGACATTCACGATTACGGGTTCGCCGCTTCTCAGATCGGTGTCTGCAAAGCCGGGAATTTCGACACCAGCTTCCAGCAACCCGTCAACCGCAGGCAAGGTAAACTCCGGCACAGGCTTGCCGATGAGGGTCGATGGCAGGGTCGACGGGTCGCCACGGTAGAGGCCAAAATAGAAAAGCACGACCAGGGCTGTGAACGCCGCCAGCGGCACGATGGCAACAAAGGCCATTCCGCCGCCGCGCCGTTCTTGTGCCTGTGTCTGGACCGGAGTCTCTTCTGGCGCGCTCATGAGCCTTCCGGTGTTGCTTTTGCTGCCCGTCTCCGCCGCCGCCCGCTTCCATCATCAAGGCGGGATATCATGGATCGTTGACGTCTCACGTCAACGATCAGGGCGATCGTCAAGGCCAGCAGAACGAAGCCGGAGAGGCCGTATGCCAGAAGTACAAAACCTATATGGGGCGCATTCATATCCACGGAATTCAACCTTCAAGTTGCGCCATTTGCAGGCTGCGCACGCGGCGTCGCAGAACCTCACCCCGCATGGCAAGCAGGTGCAAAACCAGGAACAGAAGTTTGTAGGCCAAGCCCATGATGAGAAGCGGGTAGAGAATATCTTCGTGAATGGCTGATTGAAGCTGCAGTTGTTGGTCCGAGAAAGAAAGCGTGATGCTGGCGCTTTGGTGCAGGGAGTTCCACCATTCGACTGAAAATTTGATAATCGGGATGTTGATGCAGCCTACAAGGGCGACGATGGCGGCAATGCGTGCAGCCCGATGCGGATCTTCCATCGTTTGCCAGATTGCCATGTAGCCGAGATAGAGCAGGAACAGCACAAGTACCGAGGTCAAACGTGCATCCCACACCCACCAGGCACCCCACATGGGTTTGCCCCAAAGACTTCCTGTGACGAGGGCGAGGAATGTAAAGCAGGCCCCAATCGGCGCTGCGGACTTTGCCGCTGCATCTGC
>JAJFHB010000324.1 GCA_021775795.1 Hyphomicrobiales bacterium
TGAAGCAAGTGCGCACGGCGTGCAGATTGATCTCGTGGTCCGGGGCATCTGCTGCTTGCGGCCGGGAATTCTCAATCTTTCAGAAAATATCCGGGTGAAAAGCATCGTTGGACGCTTTCTGGAGCACTCGAGAATCCTGTGTTTTGGCAATGGTTTCGGATTGCCGCATCCAGAGGCGAAAGTCTATATCTCGTCTGCTGATCTTATGCCGCGTAACTTGGACCGCCGGGTGGAATCTCTCGTGCCGATTCACAATGAAACCGTTCACGCCCAGATACTTGACCAGATCATGGTTGCCAACATTATCGACAACCAGCAAAGCTGGCATTTGCTGCCAAACAGTGAATGGGAGCGCATTGAGCCGGCAAAGGGAGAAAAGCCGTTTAACGCGCACAAGTACTTTATGAACAATCCGAGCCTTTCCGGAAGAGGAAAATCACTGGAAGCCAGTGGACCGCTCTCTCTGGCGGATGATCTCGTGTCCCACGAACAGGCAGCGCAGTGAACAAGGGTAAGAGGGCGGGCAGACCGGCGCTGGAGTTCTCGCCGGTGTCCATCGTCGATATTGGTTCAAACTCAATTCGCTTGCTGGTTTATGATGGTCTGCGTCGCAGTCCTGTACCCATCTTCAATGAAAAGTTGATCTGCGGCCTGGGCCGTGGCGTCTCGCTTACGGGGCGTATTGATGATGAGGCAGCGGAGAGAGCGCTTCGTGAACTCCGGCGATTTCGCGTCATTTGCGATCAGATAGGAAGCGGCAAGTTGTATGCCGTTGCAACTGCTGCTGTGCGAGAAGCTGAAAACGGATCAGCCTTCGTGGCCGAGGCGCGCGCTGCACTGGGTGTTCGTATCTCCGTTCTTTCCGGCACACGGGAAGCAACCCTGACAGCCATGGGTGTTCTCGCTGCCATTCCCGATGCCAACGGTGTCGTTGGAGATTTGGGAGGTGGCAGCCTCGAGCTTGTGGAGGTTGCAGGCGGGGTTATTGGCCAGAGCACGACACTGCCACTTGGTCCACTTCGTCTTATGGATATGTCGGGGAAATCGATATCTAAAGCCCGAAAGCTTACCGACGAGGTGCTGGCATCCGAAGAGGTCGTAGGCCTTTTAAAAGGGCGTAATTTTTACGCTGTGGGTGGGGCGTGGAGAAATCTGGCCCGCGTCCACATGGCTCAGAACCACTATCCTTTGAACATCCTGCATCACTATGAGATGCAGCGCCAGGCAGCGCAGGGAATTGCCTCCCTCGTCGGTGGTCTTGGACCGGAAACGTTGCGGGAAATAAAGATCATTTCAAAGGACCGCGCCGAAACGATGCCCTATGGCGCGCTTGTGCTTGAACGCCTGTTGCGCATGGGCCGGCCAGAAAGCGTCATCGTTTCTGCATTTGGGGTACGTGAAGGGCTGTTGTTCTCGAAATTGCCGAAGAAGGCGCGATCACGCGATCCGCTTCTGGCAGCTTGCGCTGATTTTGCGCAACTGCGCGCCCGTTCACCCAAACATGCGCGTGAGTTGATCGCGTGGACCAACCAGCTGTTCGATACCGGCGATTTCACGGAAACGCCTCGCGAGAGAACATTGCGCCATGCAGCCTGTTTGCTCGCGGACATCGGCTGGCGCGCACATCCGGATTATCGGGGCGATCGCAGCCTGACAATTATTGCTCAGGGCGCCTTTGTCGGGGTCACTCACCCGGAGAGGGCGTTTTTGGCCTTGACGGTGTTTCATCGCTACGAGGGTGTGTGGAATGACCGTGCGCCGGAGCCGTTGCGAGGCCTCGTGGATGAAGATCAAGCGTTACGCGCCCGGATCATTTCGGCAGCGCAACGACTTGCCTATCTGATTTCCGGTGCCATGCCCGGTTTGTTGCCACGAGTCATTCTGTCGTATGAAGGCAAACGCAAACTTCAAATCTCCGTGCCGAAAAGCCACAGAGATATTATCGGCGAGCGCGTCGAAAAGCGTTTCATTGAGCTTGCCGATCTGCTCGGCCGGAAACCCGTAATAAGAATCGGCGACCAGGAAATCCGGCTCGGTAAGTAACGGCTGCCTCACTCGGCGGAAGCAGCAACCGCAAAGTCCTTTTCTTCGTGCGGCAACGGCAGTGTTACAACCTTGCCATCCTCGATCGCAATGCAGGCGCGCCCGTGTTTAAGATCAAGGGCAATCTCTCCGAAGAGCTTTCGCCGCCAGCCGTTGAGCGCGCGGACATCAGCTTCGTCGTTCACCGCTATTTCTTCCAGATCGCTGACACTGGCAATAAGCTTCATGGCCACATGGTGCTGCTCGCTGGCCAGCTTGAGCGCGACTTTTAGAATTTCAACCACTGCACCCGAAGCAGCATCCATTGGCAAAGGCTTGTTCGTAACTTCCGGCAAATCATCGAGCGAGGCTTGTCTGCCGGCCTCGATGGCCTTGAGAACGTTGGTACCGTAATTGCCATCGGCAAAGCCTCTTGGCACGGCGCGAAGCCGTCGCAGTTCATCAGGGCCTTTAGGCGCTTGCACTGCCAGTTCGCTCAGGGCGTCGTCTTTCAGAACCCGGCTTCTGGGGAGGTTACGGCCTTGCGCCTCGCGCTCACGCCACGCTGCAAGCTCCCTATAAATGGCAAGCATACGTTTCGACCTTGGCCTGAATTTGAAGCGTTTCCAGACTTCTCTGGGTTCCGCCTCATAGGTGGCGGGAGATTCGAGGATCGCCATCTCTTCTGCCAGCCACGATTCCCGGCCGCTGCTGTCCAGGTTCTTCTGCAGTTTCTGATAGGCTTCCCTCAGATGTGTCACGTCAGAAAGCGCATATTGCAACTGCTTATCGGTCAGGGGTCTGTGGCCCCAATCGGTAAATCGGGAAGACTTGTCTATGCGTGCGCCGACGAGCTTGCGAATGAGGTTTTCGTAGCCAACTGAATCGCCGAACCCGCACACCATCGCAGCGACTTGGGTGTCGAACAGGGGTTTTGGAATCACACCGCCCAGGTGGTGAATGATTTCGAGGTCCTGGCGTGCAGAATGGAACACCTTGACTGTTTCTTCATTGACCATGAGGTCAAAAAAAGACTTCAGATCAATACCTTCGGCCATTGGGTCAACAATAGCTTCGGTTGTCGGTGACGCAATCTGGATGAGGCAGAGTTGAGGCCAGTATGTTTTTTCCCGCATGAACTCCGTATCAACCGTAATGAACGGTTCGCCCATGAGCGGGCCGCAGAGCTCTTCAAGTTCCTGGCTTGTTGTGATGACTTTCATGCACTGGTCTATAGCCTATTGAACCGTCTCTGTCGCGGGGGCAGCAGCTATTCTTCGTGTCTTATTTGTGCTCTTCCGCTTCTTTTTGGGCGCGCCGGTCCGCCGGTGTTTCGTGCTGTACGATTCGTTTCACCAGGCGATATATGACGGGAGACGTGCGGGACAAAGTAACGAACCTTGATCTTGCATGGCGTGGCACGCTGGCGCGACGGGTCATGCGGTAAAGCGCTGTGAAAATCAGCGATGCATGGATGACGCTGGTGTAGGCAAAAAACATCGGGGCCCCGTACAGATCGATCACGATTGAAACGATGATCGGTCCAACGGCAGCTCCGAGCGAAAAGAACAATGTCAGCCCCGCGGCAAGAAGCACATACTGGCCTTTATCAGCTCGGTCGTTCGCATGCGCAGCGGACAACGAATAGAGCGGCAAAGCGAAGGCCCCAAAGAAGAACGCCCCGGCGTAAAGCAATGTGTGCTCGCCGTTGGATACGAACGTCAGAAACAGACCCGCGATAGAAGCTCCGGTTGTGCAGAAGATAAGAACCCAGCGACGGTCAAAACGGTCGGACAGAAAACCAAGTGGCAGTTGCAGAACCGCTCCACCCAGAATGCCGGCACTCATGAACAAGGCCACGCCAGAAAGGTCGAGCCCCATTTCCTGCCCGTATAGAGGCCCGATCAGGCGAAAAGCTGAATTTGTCAGCCCAATCGTAATGCAGCCAAGGCAGGCAATCGGTGAGATTTTCCAGACGGCAGAAATCTCGAACTTGTAGTCTTCCGGTGGTTCAGGCCGGGATCTGTTGGATAAGCAAACAGGCACAAGCGAGAGGCAAAACAGGATTGCCATAATGGCAAAGAGCTCGAAACCGTCGGTACCCACAGCGGGGAGGAGGAATTGCGAGCCGACAACCGCCCCGAGATCAACCATCCTGTAGATACTGAGAACCCGCGCCCTGTCTTCGTTGGGTATCGCTTCATTGAGCCAGCTCTCGATGACCATGAAGACACCGGCAAAGCAAAACCCCATTACCGCGCGGATGCCAATCCAGACAAAAGGATCGATGAGCAAAACCAGAAGAAGAGTGCCCACAGCCGCCAGTGAAGCCAGAGCTGCAAACACGCGTATATGGCCAAAAGCACGTATGAGGCGCCCAACGTAAAGGCACGACAGCATGAAGCCGAGAAAATAGGAGGCACCCATGAGGCCGACAAGAGATGTGTCGAAGCCTTCAGCATTGGCGCGGAGCGCGATGAGGGTGCCCTGCAGGCCGTTGCCTGCGAACAGGATTCCAGCCGTTACGAGTAACGGGACGAAGGGGCCAAGCGAAATCACGGATCAGAATCTGTTTTCAAATAGTTGAGACCGCATCATAAACGAATCTTGCAGCTTGAGGGGGCTCCATTCTGCGCAGCAGAACTGCAGTCTCTGCATGGCAGGGGAGGTTGGGACACCAGGCCGCTAAAAGGCCTTTTTCGTAACAAAGCGGCTGAGGTTTCAGGCGAAATGGGATAGGTTGCTCTCCAGAGCACAAAGGGTAGAACTGTAATGCAACAACCGGACTGGACAGATCGCGAAACTAAGGAGCGGGTCAGGGAATCCGCGATGTATGGCATTTGCTGCTTTTTGGCTTTGCTGGTGACCTACAGTGTTTATTACTACGCCTTTCTGAGACCGGCGGAGGTGCAGGGCACAGGTGAGTTTGCGGGTCTTTTTGACACTTTTCCCATTCTCGCCCTGCTGACAGTTTTTGCTGCCTGGCTCTGGTATCTCTATGCCTCCACATTCAAACAACCCTCTTTTCAGAGGCAGATTGTCGTTGGTGTGGCGGCAATTGCAGGGTTTCCACTGACGATCTGGGCCTATCAGACGTATTTGCAGCTGAGTGGTGGAAGCTCAGTTTCTGAAACCATGGCCCTAGCGCTATACGGCCTTGTCACCCTTGTTCCCGTCATGCTGATAGGCGTGGTTGTAACCCGGGGTTTCACAAGATGGGTTCGCTGAAGAAGGGCGGGTTAGCCGGTGGCACTTAAATAGTGGCGTCGCTCAATGCCCGAATCCCTTGACAAAAGTACCGCTCCATGCGCTTTTCCGCGCGTCTTTCCAATACCCCAAATCGAGACCGAACCATGCATGCTTATCGCTCCCACACGTGTGGAGAACTGAGATCAAGTGACGTTGGGACCACAGCCCGTTTGTCCGGCTGGGTACATCGCGTACGAGACCATGGAGGTCTTCTGTTTATCGACATTCGCGACCACTACGGCGTTACACAATGCGTGGCTGATCCGGACTCGGATGCCTTTGGCCT
>JAJFHB010000325.1 GCA_021775795.1 Hyphomicrobiales bacterium
TCAGGGCCAGCTCATACTGTCGGCTGGCCTTCGCAACATCACCCTGAGTGCGGTAGGCGCGGCCAAGGTTGCACAAGGCGTCGACATAAGTTTTATCGCGAGCAACGGCTTTCTTGAGATGGGGTATGGCATCTTCAGGACTGCCGCCAAGGAGCAGTGCGTTGCCGAGATTATTGCGGAAGACAGGGTTTTTCGGCTCAAGCTCCACCGCCTTGCGGAAGAACTCGATCGCGACAGCGTTTTTCTTTGCTTCGACGGCAAGCAAACCCATCATATGGAGGGCGCCGGGGTGTTTTGGATTGTCACGCAGAACAAGCTGGTAGCAGTGTTCTGCTTCCCTGTACTTGCCCGCTTGATGCAACGCTAACCCCCGCTGCATCAGGTCGGCATGCTTACCTGCCGAGGCTCCGGCCGACAGGGTTGTGCCCATTGACCAACTGTCTGTGTTCATTGCCCAACCATGCAGATCAAGTCTCTGCCTGTCACGCAAAGATTCAAGTCGTTACGAGGATGTTGCTTTTAGAAGCCGAAGGCAGCACCAGCCTGGAAGACATGATTGTAAAAGCTCTGCTGCACATGCGGGAACCCTGTGAGCGCAGAGCCCTCATAAGGGGCGTTGAGAACAGCTTTGAATCTGTAACCGAAATCAAGCGTGACATCGTCTACCACCTGGAACCGCAATCCGGCGCCTAACTGCGCTGCCGGGGCCACTTTTGTATCATCCGTACCGGCCGGGGCACCCGCGGGCCTTGCATCAAAGTCGACAATTGCCAGACCGACACCGCCGCCAACGTAGGGCGACAGTCCCATGCCGAGTTCGAAGTCCTTCCAGAGGTTCGTAAGGAGGAAAAATTGCTCCACACCACCTTCGCCGGGCACTGGCGGCAAGAATGCACCGGTGTCGACTTCATCCACATCTGTTGAAAGGTAGGAAACTTCCAACTCACCACGGACACCACGTGCGATCTCAGTGCCGGCCGTCAGGCCGATCGTGAAGCCGTCATCGAAGCTCATGTCATAAACATAACCACCACCCGTAAAGGCAGACTCTTCCGGCAAGGCCAAGCCGCCGAAGATGCTCATGTAAAAGCTGTCTTCGGAATCCGGATTTGTATCGGCAGCCGGAAGGATGGTTCCGGAACCGAAGCCGTAAGTGATGCCTGCCTGAACATTGTGCGAGTATGTAGAGATGCGCGTATTACCCGCGATGCTGTCCGTGTGCATTGTGTTGATGATGCTGCGGAAGCGGTAGCTGATGTCAAAGGCGACGTTTTCGGTGACCGCATAGCGCACGCCGGCGCCAAACTGGCTTGCCAGACCTACTCCACTATCACTGATGCTGATTCCCGGGGAGCCAACGAAGACGACGTCATCCCAGACATTCAGCCCAATTCCCACGCCGCCACCGATATAGGGTGCGAAATCACCCATCGGGAACTCTTTCCACAGATTCGCAAGGAAGGTTATCTGCGTTTGATCGCCACTTGCAGGAAGCCCGGGTATTCCTCCAAATGGCGGCAGATAGTCATCGTAGGCGTGTCGAGCGTAAGCAATTTCCAGCTCGCCACGAAGTTCGGGAGCGACATAAGTACCTATCGCACCACCGACCGTGAAGCCCGTGTCCGCGCGATCTATGTAAGTGTAGTTATAATAGTCTTCTGCGGTGTCTTCCGGTATCGACACGCCGCCAAAAACGCTGACATACCAGAGACTGTCCAGACCGTCAGAGTTCGCGGCAGAAAGGGTGTGCAATTGATCACCGAATTCGTATGTGACACCGATCTGACCCGTATGGGTGAAAACATTCGCTACTGAAGGAAGAGCAGAGATGCTGTTGGCGTCAGACTCCAATCCGACATCCACCAGGGCTCTGAAGCGATAGCCGACATCGAGCGAAACCTGCTCTGTCACCAAAAATCTGAAGCCCACGCCTAATTGTGAGGCAAATCCGATGCCCTGTTCGTCAAATCTTACGCCGCAAATGCAGGTGCTCTCTACGTCTGCGATGCCAATTCCGACGCCACCGCCAAAGTATGGTGAAACAAACCCGAGATCGAAATCTTTCCAGAGGTTGGTAAAGAGGTAGAGGATTTCGTAGCTGCCATCAAGGTCGAGGGGCGGCGCCGCAAAAGGCTGAGTCTCATCGTTGTCTATTGACTGAAATGAAAACTCAAACTCGCCGCGCAGTCCCGGAAACAGCTCAGTGCCGACGGCGCCACCAACTGTAAATCCTGTCTCCAGCTCAGTGTCATACACGTAATAGTATGAACTTTCGATTGCATTGCCGCTCGTAACGCCACCGAAGAGGCTGACATACCAGTTGTGCCCCTCGCCAAAAGCCTGCGCATCACGTGCACCAACCGCCACGCTGGCCAGTCCAATCGCCGTCAATGACACACTTGTCAGCAAGTATTTGCGCATACTCGACCCCGCGGCAAACTCTTATGATTCTTCAATTGCCCCGCAAAGAGCCTAATCGTGCCATGCCGCATGGGCAATGTACATGTCTGGACTCCAGGCGCGATTCGAACCTATTGCCCGCTAAACTTGCGGTTTAAGCCCGCCCAGTGTCAAAAATACCACATTTCCTGCGGCTTTCCGGGCACCGGTGAGTTCTTTCATTGAATTCCCTGTACGTGATCCAGATATACTGTCTGTTCAACTTAGCAGTACCAATATCCTAGGACCTGAGCGGCGTGATCGCACTTTTCGGTTTGGCAGTAATTCTCGGCCTCGTCTTCGGGCCCCAGTTCTGGGTGCGGGCTGTTATCGCCAGGCACAGCGCAGACCGACCGGATTTGCCCGGAACCGGCGGCGAACTGGCACGCCACCTGCTCGACGAAGCGAACCTCCAAATAGTAGAGGTTGAGGAAACCAAGTCAGGAGATCATTATGATCCCCGGGACAAGACTGTACGCCTCTCGTCACAGCATCTGGATGGCCGCAGCATCGCCGCCGTTGCCATCGCGGCTCACGAGGTCGGGCATGCTTTCCAGGACGCAAGCGGCTATGCCCCTCTCAAGGCCCGGACCCAACTTGCCAAATATACTGTCGCCATTGAGAAAATTGGCGGCGTGGTCATGCTGGGGGCACCGCTACTGGCCCTCGTCACCCGCTCGCCTGCAGGATTCCTGCTTGAGTTCATTGCCGGCATCGGAATCCTGAGCTCGTCTGTTCTCATTCATCTGGTCACCCTGCCCGTTGAAATTGACGCGAGCTTCAACCGCGCGCT
>JAJFHB010000326.1 GCA_021775795.1 Hyphomicrobiales bacterium
GCTTCAACAAGTCCCGCAGCGATCTTCAGCAGTGTTGATTTACCCGAGCCGTTGCGGCCGACGAGACAGAGTCTTTCTCCAGACCCAATGGCCAACTCGGCGTCCACGAGAAGCGGTGTGCCACCGAAACTGAGGGCGATCTCTTGCAGCAACAATATTGGGGGTGCGTTCATGGCGCATGCATATACGCGAAGTTTGCGATTAGCTGAACGGATTTTCTTGCAGGGGTGCATTCCCCCGCGGCATGTCAGCCAAATTTCACCGCACTTTTGTTCACCGGAATCTCACCGTAGGCTTGGCGGAGGGCAAAGCTGACCCGCTGAAGAAGCACCGTGGCGCTGAGCGGCTTTTTTACAAAATAGTTGATGCCGGCGTTTTTCGCATCGTCCACGTCCCGTTTGGTCGGATGCCCGGAAAGCAATATCAACGGCAGGTTCGGATTGGGACTGTCTGGAGCAGTACGAATAAGTGACGCGAGTTCCAGGGCGGTGATGCCCGATAGATCATCGTCGAGAAGACCGATGCTGATAGGGGCAGCTTTCAGAGTTTCCAGCCCACCGATGGCGTCAACAGTGTGGTGGACATCGCGGATGCCTCCCACGGATAGAATATGCCGCAAGATTGACGCGAGATAACGGTTTCGATCGACCAGGAGGACACTCAGATTTGAGGCCTCGAAATTTGGCACCGATGCTGTATGGGCTTGATCGTTCATCGAACCTGACGTGATTGTGTAATTGCATAAGCCCGGAGCATTCCAACGATGTTGAACGGCGCCGGTCCAGGTTCCACAGTGTAGTGCAGCGATATTAATGGTGGTTTAGACCGCGGATTTGTTGGCAACCCGACCCGGGCTCGATGCACGGAAACAACCTAGTCGTCTCTTGGTTAGGTGATTGATTTGCATCACAATCAATTTTCTGAAAGCGCGGGCCATATTAGCTGTAGATGGGTTGCAGGGCTTGCAGGAGAGCACGCCACTTCACTTGCAGCGTACTCGGTTCCCGAGCCAACTAATTGTAAACCATATGATTGAATTTACCCGCAATGGGCGCGGTGATCACCGATAAAGCGGCAGTGTCAGTGTCACTTTGGTTCCATCGCCCTGGGTGCTGTCGATCACAATGGTGCCACCATGCTGACGCACTATTCCCGCTGCAATGGGCAGTCCCAGTCGGGTTGTTTTTTGCCCGCTCTTGCTGCCGCCTTCGCGACCGGCGCCGGCGAAAGTCCTCAAGGCACGATCAATATCCGCCGTCGTCATGCCCACACCGCTGTCTTCAATGGTGGCGACGGCATCTCCGTCGTGAACAAACAGACTGATAATCACCTGTGTGCCGGCACCGCTGAACTTGCCGGCATTTGAGATGACATTCAGCAACGCCTGCAACAGAGCAGTCAGATCGGCCTTCACAACAACCGGGATGTCCCTGTTGGCAAAGGCGATCGATTGGTCGCGCTCAGCAAGTTGCCCCGATGCCAGGCGAATGGATTTGTTAATGAGCTCCCGCAGGTCAACCACTTCAAGTGACAGATCGATATGTTGATGTTCAGCACGCAGCCGGTCGAGTAGTTCCAGTGTTGTCTTGCGCAGTTCCTTGACGTTTTCTGCGATGAGGCGGGCGTGCCTCACATATTCACCAACGTCACCACCGGGTCCCAAAGCGCAAATGGCTTCTGCGGCATCGTCAAGATGTTGAAGTGGTTGATTGAGTTTGCGGCTGGTGCTGCCAATGCTGTCAAATTGTGTACGCAAAGCAGCGTCACGTTCATTGATGGATGCAAGCAGTTGGCTTTCCAGGTGGTGTGTATGCAGCGTTGAACGCATCACCGCATCGAGAGTGTTTGCGGAGACGTCGTCCTTCGAGAGGAAGCTCAATGCACCGGCGCTGTGTCCGATCCGTTGGATATCCTGGTTCGAGTATCCCGTCAGCAATACGACCGGCAGACTGCTGTGGCGCCCGCCTAACTCGTCGAGAAGCTCCAGGCCGTTGTCCGGTCCAAGCCAGAAGTCCAGCAACATGATGTCGAATTCGGCAACCTGAAAAAAGTTCTTTGCTTCTGCAATGGTGCGGGCACGGGTAATTTCTACCGTGAACCAGGCCGATTTTCGCAATGCCATCTCGATGAGTTGGGCATCGATCTCATCGTCTTCAACAAACAATATGGAAAGTGGCGTTGGCGATGATCGCGTCTGGCGCTCGCTGTCCAGGAGCACCACCTTGTTTGTCTCATCGTCAGTAAACTGGCTCATACGTTGTCCGCGGTACTTGCGATCTGAGGCCTGATGCGTGTTCAACGTGGCCGCCGAAACGTCACGCCATCACGCTCAATGCTTTCTACACCGAGCCTGATTGGTTGTGAAACCTGTTTCTGTAAAACTCTCCTTTTGGTGATCTGAAGTTGACTGCACCGGATTCGCACCTATAACCGATTCTCAATCCAGCGTCGTACCGGTTGCGATGCATTGATCCTTGGGATCGTCCCAGAGATCGTCCAAGAGTTCGGACCTGTGAAAACACAACCACTGACATGGCTGCAAGACCCGCGAAGCGCTAAGGCCTGCACCGTCATAGCTGAAGTCGCGCAGGCCCATGATGGCAGCCTTGGCATGGCGCACGCCTATATTGACGTGGCGGCGAACGCCGGTGCTGATGCGGTAAAATTTCAAACCCACATCGCGGAAGCGGAAAGCACACCATCAGAACCATGGCGCAAAAAATTCGGCTGGCAGGATGTGACCCGCTACGATTACTGGAAGCGGATGGAGTTTTCGCCAGAGCAGTGGGCGGAACTAAAGCGTCATGCTGATGATGCCGGGATTATGTTTCTCAGCTCTCCCTTCTCTCTTGAGGCCGTGGACCTCCTGAGCAAGGTAGGGGTTGCCGGATGGAAGGTTGCCTCAGGCGAGATCACAAACACGCCGATGCTCAGAGCCATGGCCGATACCGGGCAGCCCGCTCTCATTTCCACCGGCATGAGCGGATTTGAAGAGATTGACGCTGCGGTTGAATTATTCACAAACGGCGGCTGTCCCATCGCCGTTTTCCAATGCACGACGCAATATCCATCACCACCGGAAGCCATCGGTCTCAATGTGCTTGAAGAGATTCGCAACAGGTATGCGCGTTTTGACTGCGGCGTAGGGCTGTCTGATCATTCAGGCACTGTTTACCCAGCCCTTGCTGCCACAGCGCTCGGTGTCGATGTGATTGAAGTACATGTCACCATGAGCCGGGAAATGTTCGGCCCTGATGTGGTTGCCTCCGTTACCTCCGATGAACTTGCAGTGCTCACCAGCGGCGTGCGCTTCATTGAACGCATGCGTGCGGCACCAATTGATAAATCGGCGGCAATGCCTGAAGCAGCGCCGTTGCGCGATATTTTCCTCAAGTCCGTGGTGCCCCGCTTGGACCTTGCGGCAGGCACGCTACTTGCGGCAGAACATCTGACCACGAAGAAACCGGGCACTGGCATCCCGGCCAATCGCTATGACGAAACGCTCGGCCGGGTTCTGGCGCGCAGTGTAAAAAAAGACGTGCCGCTCGTTAACGAAGATCTGGAAAGCTGAAATCATGAGCCGCAAAGTCTGCGTCGTCATCACGGCGCGACCCAGTTACGCGCGTATTCGTACAGCCCTGGAGGCTATACGCGATCACAAGGATCTGGAACTGCAGCTGGTTGTTGCAGCCTCCGCCCTGCTGGACCGCTACGGCAATGCCGTACAGGTCATTGAGGATGAGGGTTTCAAGGTAGATCGACAGGTCTACATGATCCTCGAGGGTGAGAACCTTGTTACCTCGGCAAAATCGACAGGCTTCGGATTGGCCGAACTTGCCACTGTTTTCGACAGCCTGAAGCCCGACGCAGTCGTCACTATTGCGGACCGTTTTGAGACCATGGCGACGGCTGTTGCTGCCGCCTACATGAATATACCTCTGGTACATATTCAGGGCGGCGAAATAACCGGCTCGATCGACGAAAAGGTTCGTCACGCCATTACCAAACTTGCAGACCTGCATCTGGTGTCGTCAAAAAATGCTGCGGAACGGGTCATCCGTATGGGAGAGGCGGAAGACAGCGTTTTCGTCACAGGCTGTCCGTCCATAGATCTGGCACGTCACGCCCGGGATACCGAACCGCGGGATGTGGGCTCGATCCTCGCCGAATATGGAGGCGTCGGCAGCGAAGTGGATATTTCTGACGGTTACATTGTCGTCCTGCAGCATCCGGTAACCACGGAACACAGGGAATCACGCGACCATGTGCTTGAAACACTGAACGCTGTTCGCGAGGGTCAATATCCGACGCTTTGGCTGTGGCCGAATGTGGATGCTGGATCTGACGGAACGTCAAAAGGCATCAGGGCGTTCCGCGAGCAACACCCGCTGCGGCGCGTGCATTTTTACAAGAACATGAGGCCGCTCGACTTTCTTTCCGTTTTGATCAACTCAAAAGGCATCGTTGGAAACTCCAGTGTCGGTATCCGCGAATGTGCCTATCTCGGCGTGCCGGCCGTCAACATCGGCAGCCGTCAGCAGGGTCGCGACCGGGGCAGCAATGTCATCGACGTCGCTTATGACCGCCACGCCATCGCTGCAGCGATCGATAAGAACTGGCATTCCGGCGATCGCCGATCAGATCCGGTCTATGGTGAGGGAGATGCGGGAGTGCGCATCGCCGATGTGCTTTCGACCGCTGAGCTCAAGATCGAAAAACGGCTGACCTACTAGACGAAAACGCGAGATCGTCCCCGCCTATCCT
>JAJFHB010000327.1 GCA_021775795.1 Hyphomicrobiales bacterium
GTTGGGTGAACGCGAAGAGCGATTGACCAATCTTGCCCGCTTACTCGCAAACGACGGTTACAATCAGACTGTCGCCAGCTATCCCGAGAATGAATACATTGGGACGCGGGAAACCACGATTGGCGATTATGATGCCGTCGAGGTTGTCGGCAAGTACATCGATCCAAACCTCGGCCTGATGTATGTACGTATCGTCGGTATTCCCAACCCGAATGCGCCGGAAAGTGTCTGGACGGTTGCAAACGTCAAGGCTGACAGCGCCGCCTTCGAAAGCCTCGAGGATCTGGCCCGAACCCGTGCCGGCACCGCTCTGAGGTTCTTCGAGTATCTCGAACAGTGAGCCGAGACTGGGGATGAGTTGCGTCAGGAAGCTGGTTGTGACCGCGCTGATAGTGGCAGTTCCCCTGCCGGCTCTCGCAGCCCTGCCGCCGCAATACCAAAATCTCAACGACCTGAACGTCATGGTCGCTTTCATCGAACAACATGACAAGGTTGCAGCAGAGCTGCGACGCATAGATTTGGACACCTACACAATACATTTTGGTGAGGCCTGTGAAGCCCACTTCAAGCGCGGAGAAAGCCAATCTGAAATAGCGGGCCCTGCCGCTGACCTTGAGTATCACTCAGCAACCTGCGCCATCGACTATTGAACGGCAAACCCGAAGATGGCTGCGGCCGTCGGAAAGTGCCGGTGGTTATCAGCTGGGATCAAAGGATTGATTGCGGCGGCGGATGACCATGCCCGCAAACAACAACAAGACACTTCCGATCAGCAGCCACGAGCCAAGCCGGACCATTGCGCCAGCACTTTGTGTTAGCCGTTCCACAATCTCGTCGTAGCTAACAAAAGTTTCTTCCTGATAGGCTTCATTGTAGGGATTATGTTCCTGGATCTGCCAGATGGTCATGGCGTTGCCGCTTCCGACTTCATCTTGCGCAACCCACAGGTCCAGGGCGTTCGATGTGAATTTGCGGACGCGCGGGTACTGGGGATGGCTTGAGGGATAGCGAAACTCGCCATCGACGCCTTCCAGCGTGAAATAGACCGAGGTCAGTGTCGGCAGTAACGAACCGGCGGGCGTGTCTGAAATATCGTCCCTGACATTGATGCTCGCTACATCGCCACTGAAGGTCACAAGGTCGCTTTGTTCAGGGTAATCTTCCGGCCACCAGTTGATGATGAAGGTCGCACCGAACAAGAGCGCCACAACACCGAAGAAGAAATACGGCCATAAGGGCAGGCGGCGGGCTAACAGTTTAGAAGCAAACATCTGCACTCACTATATCCAGATCGCTCCAAATTCAATCGGTAGCAAGTGACTGTGAAGCGTTCTAAGCATGAATATAGTGCAGCCTGTCGAATTTGCCGCGCAAGTGTGAGACGTCCGCGGCGAGCTTTTCGGGCGCATCGGATTTCAGCGCTGTGGCGACGAGCGAGGCAAGCTGTGGCACGTCACTTTCGCTGACCCCCCAACGCACCAGTTCCGGCGTGCCGATACGAAGGCCGTTCATGTCGCCGTCAACCGCTGCTATCGGGAGGCCGATGCCACAGGCGAGAAATCCCGCCTTCCGCAAATGCTTCGAGGCTGCCTGTCCACCGCCATAGGGTGCTGCTTCGATGGCGAATTGGTGCGAAGATGTAAATCCGGCCGGGGTTGAAAAAACAGGAACTCCTTCAGCGCTGAGAGCTTCCGCAAATGCAGCTGCCAGTGTTGTCATGGCCGCTGCATAGGCTTTGCCATAGTCTCTCCAGTCCAGCATTGTGAGGGCGAGCGCTGCGGACTTCGCTGCGTCAAAATTAGCCGTCATGCCTGGGAAGGCAATGGCGTCCAATCGCTCTACAATCTCTGCATCGTTGGAGACGATAAGACCGCCCGCCGGCCCCCCAAGGCTCTTGTAGGTGCTCATGGTCATGAAGTGTGCACCCTCACTCAGAGGATTGGCCCAGGCGCTGCCGGCTATGATTCCGCATTGATGGGCGGCATCGAACATGACCTTTGCGCCCACGTCGTCTGCGATCTCGCGTATCTCGCGCACCGGGTGGGGGTAGAGGTTCAGGCTGCCACCGATCGTTATCAGTTTCGGGCGTTCTTTCACTGCAAGTGCGCGCAAGGCATTAATGTCGACGGTGTAACCATCGGCATTGACCGGTGCTTCAAGGCTTCTCAAGTGATAGAGGCCGGCACATCCCGGTTTTTGGTGTGTGACGTGCCCGCCAATAGAGGCCGGAGGTACAATGATTGTATCGCCGGGGGAGCAGGTCGCCATGAAACCATAAAGGTTTGCCAGCGCCCCGGAAGCGACCCGGATTTCGGCAAACTGTGCCTGAAAGACTTCAGCACATAACTCAGCGGCAATGACTTCGATTTCCTCGATCGCTTCCAGGCCCATCTCATACTTGTCGCCCGGATATCCCAGGGAAGGACGTGATCCAAGACCTGCCGCCAGCACTGCTTCTGCCCGCGGATTCATGACGTTTGTCGCCGGGTTGAGGTTGAAACATTCGCGTTCATGAATGAAACGGTTTTGCGTGACCAGCGCATCGATATGAGAGGCAACGGCTTTGGAACTTTTCGACGAAACCTGTGTTGCGAGTTCCTGAATATAGTTCTCACAATCCGTTGGTACCCAGTTCCTGCGCGTCAGTGCGGTCATGATGCTCTCCTGAAGTAATACAGGCACCAGACCAAATTTGCTGGCGCTGCGCAAACCAGATTTGCTATGTTTCGCCGTAGAAAAACTAGGGGTCAAAAATGTCAATATTGCCTCCACGTCCCAAAGGGCCACCTCTCAATGCCCTGCGGGCCTTTGAAGCGGCGGCTCGTCTTGGTGGTTTCGCAGCTGCGGCCGATGAGCTTTGTGTGACGGCTGGCGCGGTTGCCCAACATATCAAGGCGCTGGAAGCCTGGGCCGGTGCCGCGCTTTTTGAGCGTCGCTCGCAAGGCGTGGAACTCACCGTGTTGGGAGCGGGGTTGTGTTCAGAATTCACAGCCGCATTTGACCACATGGGGGAAGCGGTCCTGTCCTTGCGGGCGCGCGCCACGCCTCAGCACATTCGCATTGCCGCCCTGCCGAGTGTGGCGCAACTCTGGTTGTCACCGAGGTTGCCCGCCATACGGATGGCGGCGTCCGACGTCACTGTTTCCGTCACCGCAATGGAGACACGGCCGAACCTGAAGCGTGAACCGTTTGATATGAGTATTTTCTACGATGGCGAAAAGTCATCGCCCGATTCCATCATGATTGCAGCGGACGTTATCTTTCCGGTGTGCGCGCCACAGTTGGCTGGCCGTTTGAAAACTCCGGCAGATCTCGCATGTTTGCCGCTGCTCCATGATGCAGCTTGGCGGGACGACTGGGACATTTGGTTGAAGGCTGTCGGCGATGGCGCTGCGATGGCAATCAGCGGCCCGGTCTTTTCGCTCTATAGCCTTGCTGTGGAAGAAGCCAAAAATGGTGCCGGTGTTCTCATGGGGCATGAGGCCCTCGTTCGTGATCACCTCACCAATGGTCAGTTGGTGGCACCCTTCACGGAAGCCGTCACTCTCAAGCGGGCCCTGACAGTTGAAGTGGCATATCCTCTCGAGGACAACCAGACCTTGAACGGTATAGTGGCAGCACTTGTTGACGGCCGCAGGTAAGAACAACGCGCCGCAATTGCCTATCAAACGGTTCCGTGTGGCCATAAAGCGCTCTAGACTGACAACATGAGTGCTTCAGACAATCAGAATTTCAGCTTTCAAACCATCGCCGCCAACGGCATGGATCTTCACTGCGCTTCTTGCGGGGATGTAGACAAGCCGCTGTTCGTGTTTCTGCATGGCTTTCCGGAATTCTGGCGTGGCTGGTCAGCAGTGATGCCGCACTTCGCGGGCAGCCACCATTGTGTGGCTCCAGACCAGCGTGGCTACAATCTTTCAAGCAAACCTGAAGGCCGCGATGCCTATAAGGTTCGTCATCTGGTCGCGGACCTCCACGCTCTCGCCCAGGCTCTTTCACCCGACAGGCCGTTTGTCCTCGCCGGGCACGACTGGGGTGCCTCGGTGGCTTATGCCTACGCAATGCATTTCCCAGACAGATTACGCGGCCTCATTATTGCCAATGGCGTGCATCCAGCGCCCTTCCAAAAGGCTCTCATAGAGGATCCCGGGCAGATTGCGGCGAGCCAGTACATTCATCTGCTGCGCAGCGAACGGGCAGAAGAGGTGCTTTCCCGAAACAAATACGAGAAACTGTTGAGCATGCTCGACCGGTTTTCGACCGCACCGTTTCTGACCCCAGAACTCAAGGCCGCTTATCTCGCGGCGTGGTCGCATCCCGGCGCCCTGACAGGCATGCTCAACTGGTACCGTGCATCACCTCTTCATGTGCCACTGGCCGATGAAGTGCCGGATGTGACCAAGGCCCTGGAAATGAAACCCGAGACACTTCAGGTTAACGTGCCGCATCTGCTAGTGCACGGTCTTCGTGACCAGGCACTGTTGACGGTTTCCTTTCAGGGACTTGAAGCATTCGCAGCTGACCTGGAAGTGAGTGAAGTGAAGGAGGCGGGTCATTGGATACTGCACGAAAGACCAGAGCAGGCAGCGGGGGCCATTGCTGACTGGCTGGCCCGCAAAGGCATCTGATCCTCAAGCTTGCCAAGCATGCACCCAATTCTCTAAGCCTTGCAGTAGCGAAATCAAAGCAATCGAGGTGTCAAAGTGAGTGATGTAGCGGCCATAGCGCACGGCGCAGTGACGGTGCTGGAAATCCAGCGTCCGCCACACAACTTCTTCGATACGTCCCTCATTGCCGAAATCGCTTCAAACCTCGAAAAGCTGGATGAGGACAATGACTGCCGTGCCGTCGTCCTCGCAGCTGAAGGCAAATCGTTTTGTGCGGGAGCAGCCCTCAGGGGTAAATCGGAGGGCAAGGCTCAACCTCTCGAGGCGGCGACACTTTATGATGCGGCGCGGCGCATTTACGCCTGCACAAAACCCGTCATCGCGGCCGTGCAGGGGGCGGCAATCGGCGGTGGGTTTGGCCTCGCCATGGCCTGCGACTTCCGCGTTGGCTGCGCTGAAACCCGACTTTCTGCGAATTTCACCAAGCTTGGTTTTCATCCAGGCTTTGGCCTGACTGTAACTCTGCCGAAAATTGTCGGCCCACAAACAGCATCTCTTCTGTTTCTTTCAAGCCGTAGGCTGAAAGGCGAGGAGGCCTTTGATCTGGGACTGCTCGATCAGATTGTGGATCTGGGCGAGGTCCGCACCGCCGCCATAGCGCTGGCGCAGGAACTGGCGGACTGTGCGCCACTTGCGGTCCAGTCAACCCGTGCGACCCTGCGCCAGGGGCTGTATGAAGCGGTGGATCAGGCTTTGAAACGTGAGCTTGCCATGCAGACCGAACTCCAGGGCACCAATGATTACCGCGAAGGCGTGGCGGCCGTCAGCGAGCGCCGCCCTGCGTTGTTTACCGGGACATAAAACCTTCAGCGTCGACTGGTGAAATCCAGCACGGAGGCTCGCATCGAAAGGCGGCTTACGGCTGACCCAATGAACGAGCCTTTTGACAAGCTGATTGCCGATGCTGAGGGGCAGATGTCATTGGAACAAACGCCCCATGATCTCTTCGCTGACCAGCTGCAGGTTTAACAGAGAGGGTGTCCTATCGTTGCGGAAATCCAGGATGTACAGCGGACAATTGGCATGCCAGCATTCTCCGTATTGGCTTACTCAAACGGCAGTGCATTTGCGCACTTTGCAAACCGTCCGTGTTCAACAAGCAAGCTGGTTGTGACTATCCTGTGAAAAGAAGCTCCTCCCCAAACCCGACAAAAGTTGTGAATCTTGTACTTGCAATCAAGTCACATCTTGAAAGCAGGCGGCGTGAGCATCTGGAAGTTGACCATGTTCTTCGCAAACTTGATGTGGCGACATCCGCGGATGGGCATCATTTCGGATCGCAGACAGCACCATCAATGCACCGCAACGCCCTTTTGAAAGCCTTGCGCAATGTTTCTACCCCGCTCCTGGAACCAATAGCATCGGCACTTGAGGTTGCCTGTGAAGAGTTGCCGTGGCGGGTAGACAGGGGATTGTTCTATGCCGGTGAAGCAGACGTCGGTGCGGGATATCTGAACGGTAACATGCATTGTGTTCTTGTTGGCCCTGATGGTTGTGCGTTGAAGAGCGATGACCTGTTGTTCGGGCTGTTCTTGTTGACCCCGCAAACTCTGTATCGCGACCACAATCACAAGGCGCCTGAGCTGTATCTGAATCTAAGCGGCGTTAGTGGCTGGCGCTTTGGCGGCGGCAGCTGGCGAGACTATGACCCAGGGACAATTCTTTGGAATGCCCCTTATGCGGTTCATGCAACCCGGGTTTACGGCGAGCCTTGGCTCTCCATCTTCGCCTGGACTGATCATATCGACAGCATCTGCAATGTTGTGCCTGCTGACGATTGGCACGACGTCGAGACCCTGCTGCATCGAGACAATGACGGCTAGTCCATAGATCGCTTGTATATCAGTCGGCACAGTCCGCCAGTTCCTGCGCCAACGCTCAGGCGGCGGCGCGGACTTCACCCAGAGCCATGGCCAGACTTTCAGCGGGGCCGCATAGATAGAGGCCCGGCAGCCTGGGCAGCTGCCGGACCTTTTCTCGGCGTCAGGGGAGGGGGTCCCGCCACCGAGAGCGTTTTCATATCAACGAGAAGGGCTCTACGCAGCCAAAGCGTTGTTGGCGGCTTGATCTTCAAGTTGGGCAACAAGTTCGTCTGGAAGCTGCAGCTGTCGTCCAAGTATCCCAAGGTAATCATGTTCCGCCGGGTCGTCCGGGTCTATGGCCAGCCGGGAGGCGAGATAAATCTCGGCCGCCTGTTCCGGCCCGTTTGCCAGGCTCACAATGTCCCTGATCGTTGGCGGGCTCATGAGAGCATCCAGCACGAAGGCCTTATGCTCATCATCCAGCTGCAGCTGCGACATCTGAGAAAGGATTTGCTTCTTCTCTTCGCCGCAGATGTGGCCATCGGCATTCGCAGCGGCAATCATCGCCTTTACGAGAGCAAGTTCAAACGGCCGATCATCAGATGCCATCGCCGGTGGCGCAAACGTGCTGTTATCCGCCGATGCGCTTTGTATGGAAAGTTGCGGTGGCTGGCCGCCAGCGGTTGCTTCATTTATTGATGGCGCTTGTTGTGTGGGGGCTGATTGCTGCCCCTGCCAGTTTTGATAGGCCCGGTGCGCCAGCGCACCGAGGACTGCCGCGCCGCCATAGCCAGCTGCGCCACCAGCAAATTTTCCAACCGTTTTTCTGGCCTTTTTGTTTCCAAGGAGCAGGCCGAGAACGCCTCCGGCCGCGAGGCCTCCCATAACACCCTTGGCACCGAGCACTCCTGCAACAGCAGAAGGTGACGGTTCATTTGGTTCTGCTGCATTCCCATTTTGGGTGCCCATGAACTGGTTAAGAAGTGCTCGCGGATCCATTGCAACTCTCGCCATTGTTTGTTGTCACTGACGTAGAAGTGGGAATGGGGCAGGTGCAATGCCAATCGATTCTATTGTCGGGTTTGATAGTTTTTATCTATTAAACGGTGAAGCTTGAAACCCGGGCCACACTTCTTCTGGTCCCCGGAAACCGCGACGGCCAGAAGGTCTTCAACGGCTTTAGCAAAA
>JAJFHB010000328.1 GCA_021775795.1 Hyphomicrobiales bacterium
ACCATAACGTATACGCACCTGGCCTGGACCCTGGGGCGCCAACGATAGATACCACATGTAATCGGGCGCCAGCGTAAACATGTGAGCGGGGAAAATGGTGGGCAGAACGTTCGTGTATCGCCAGTGTCCTTCCAGACGTTCGTCGTCCGGGAGGGCACGGCCAAAGCGTGAACCTTCTCCCTTGCTGAAGGTAGAATATGTATAGGGGCCCGGCGCATCATCGGGAAAAACACAGTCGCTGACCGGGAACTGTCCGCCCACCGTTCCCTTGTGAATGAACGGCAGATGATAGCTCTCCATATAGTTCTCAGTCAGGAGCTTCCAGTTCGTGTTCCAGACGTGGTCTTCCGTCACGATCGGCACATACTCCGACATATGGAAACGATCGATCATTTCATTGAGGGGTTGCAGCAAGCCGCTGATCGAGGCCGCGTCATCATTCAGGGTCACATAAATGAAACCCTGCCAGACCTCGGTCCGAAACTCGGGCAAACAGATTTTCGATTTGTCGAAATCCGAAAAATACTGTTCATGCGCCACGCCCACCAGCTTGCCGCCGAGATCATAGGTCCAACTGTGATAGGGGCAGACCACGCGCTTGACGTTGCCGCTGCCTGCCAGCAACTGCATCATGCGGTGCCGACAGGTATTGGCAAAACTTCGAATGGTTCCGTCTTTGCCGCGGCTCGTGAAAATTGGCTCACCGGCAATCTCATAAGTGATGTAATCGCCAGCATCAGGAATGTCCGCAGCACGTCCCGGACATTGCCAGCCCGCCTTGAAGAGATGCTCCTCCTCGAGAGCCAGAACATCGGCAGATGTGTAGAATTCACGCGGCAGGATTGTCGCTTGTTCAAATGGCGCCGCTGCCGTTGCGGCCAGTTGCTTCAGAAGATCATCAAGGCCCGCCATAACACACCCTCAATCTCTCGATTGGCACAAACATTCGAATATGTGATCGCCTTACTCGTCGTCAGGGATCACCGCCGTTGCTTCAATTTCCATAACCCACTCCGGACGGGCCAGACCGTCAACAATCAGGCCTGTGGAGACCGGAAAGACGCCCTCTAGCCACTTGCCGATTGCCTGATAGACGTCATCGCGATGACCGCGATCCGTCAGATAAACCTGAATTCGGCAAATATGCTCGAGCTTTGATCCGGCTTCTTCAAGCAGTAGCTTGACATTTTTCATGGCCTGATCGGCCTGTGCGTATGCATCGCCAGTGCCGATGCTCTCAAACGTGTCAGGATCCTGCCCCACCTGTCCACGTACAAACACCAATGTTCCGCGGGCTTTCACCACCTGGCACAGGTCGTTGTCGAGCTTCTGGTTTGGATAGGTTTCCTTCGTGTTGAAGGGGCGAATGCGTTCATGCGCCGTCATCAGTCTGCCTCCCAAGAGAATGCGGACGGCGCCCTTCTCAGCACGCCATCCGCTATTAAACTATGCTTCCAGGACGACCCTGGAAAAATCACTGCACTTATCCGTTTCCATTCACCTTGTCGGAAAGCCCGGCTGAATTCTTGACGAAATCCAGGGCGTTTTCAAAGTCAAATGTACGATAGACAGCTCCCAAATGCGCAAAGGGCGGCGATTGGGCAAAGAGCTGGAATGTCAGTTTGTGGCCAGCGTAGTCCGAGTTCAGAAGATCCCGAGCAAAGGCGAGTAGCTTGCGGCGGTCGTCGGACTGCCAGTTCTCATTGATGGAATAGAACTTTTTCATCCAATCCCCGACATCTGCACTTTCAAATGCCGCAGAATCCGGCGTTACACAAATCTGGCCGCCACACAGTTCACGGGCAATGTGCATCATCTGGTGCAGGTTGGAACAGGCATGAACCCGACCCGTGAACAGCAGCGACTGGTTCGGCATCAACAGGCCATTCGGGCTCTTCTCAGCGGCGGCAACGGCTGCGGTGAGATGAGCGTTAATACCCTCGCGGTAGACGGCAAGGGTTGCCAGTTTTTCCTGAACAGCCTGCTGTTTTTCCAACCCGGTCTGCTTCACATTCCAAAGTGCTGTGCCAATCATCATGTCGGTGTAGGTGAGGATCCGCTGCACAAAGGCAAAGGCAGAGTAGCGGTGCAGGGTCGCCCGGATGAATGTGGCAGCACGGGTATGCTGGTAGAACAACACGTCCTCCCAGGGAACAAACACATCATCCAGAATGACGAGAGTGTCGACTTCGTCAAATTTGTTGGACAGGGGATAGTCCGCGGCCGGCGCACGCCCGGCAAAACCCGTGCGGCAGATGTGCTTAACGCCTGGTGCGTTCATGTGCATGATGCAGCCGACGGCATATTCGGAGAGCTTTGCATCGCCCCAATTGGCAATCGTCGGCTTCAGGAAACCCTGGTTTGAATAGGCTGCCGCAGTTTCGTACTTGGCGCCGCGAATGACGATACCGTCGTCACGCTCTTTGACAACACGCACCAGCATGTCGGGGTCTTGATCCTGCGGACGTTTGGAGCGATCGCCTTTCGGATCCGTATTAGCGGAAACATGGAACGGATCATGCTGGATTGCCTGGTGGATGTGGCGCTCGATGTTCTGGGCAAACCTGGGGTCCACTTCATTGAGGACATCCTTGCCGTCCCACAATGACCACATCTCGCCGATTGTCTCATCGCCAACACGTGTCACGACACCGCCGATATCCCACATGACAGTATCAACTGCCTTGCGTTTTGCGTGCCAGTCATCCTGTGTGTAGGGAAGTTTCAGGCCAACGGCACAGCTCTCGTTGCCCTCTTCCCGGTAGGTCATGACGTCTGCGGTATTTTCGTCATGCTGCATGTCGTAGATGCGAGCCCGCACATCGACAATCGGCTTGAACATCGGATGGGTCGTGACATCCTTGACCCGTTCGCCGTTCATCCAGACTTCGCGATCGTCCCTCAGGCTGTCGCGATATTGTTCACCCGTGCGGATCATATCATTCTCCTAATTCCTGCACATCCTGGTGCTCGTCTGCAGGCGAGCGGTGCAGCGCTACAATATCGGCCACGGCAATAGGTCAACGGTGCACCATGCGGCACCTCCACGCCTTCATTGTCATCGGTCCGGCAGCCTTCGACCAGCCCGAAAATGAGCGTGTGATCATGAATTTCCTGGGTGCGCCATACCCGGCACTCCAAAGCAGCGATGGCATCATCAAGCAAAGGTACGTCGAGATCACCGTCCGTAAACTCAGCGCAGCCAAAATCGAAGCGCTCACCCGAGCGGGGGCGGCCGGCGAAAACGTCCGATACTTCCGCCTGGTGGGTACCAAGCACATTCACCCCAAACACCCGATTGCCGAGAATGGCTGCAAGTGTCGGGCTTTGATTGCGCACCGAGATCATGACCGTTGCCGGCTCAAGTGAAATTGAAGTCAGGGAGCTGAGCGTCATGCCAAACCGACCTTCCTCACCGTCCGTCGTGATCAGATATACGCCGGTAACAGCTTCACCCATGGCGTTGCGGAATTTGACGGGGTCGATCATGGCCAGCACTCCTCTTCTCTGCTGGTTTGGAGTGTGCCGCGGGTGATAAATTAGGTAAAATATTTTATTATTACGTACTATATAGATAAATCCTATACTATGAATCCCAGACGGGAGCTCATCCATGCTCAATTACACGCTGCGCCAGCTTGAGTATTTTGCCGCTGCCGCATCTTTGGGCAGCATTGTACGTGCTGCCGAACACCTGAATGTCTCTCAACCTTCCGTCTCAACGGCAATCAGCAAACTGGAAGACCAGCTCGGGGTGCAGCTTTTTCTGCGGCAGCATGCTCATGGTGTGGCGCTCACGTCGTCTGGACGAAGACTGTTCCGCGAGGCCCGTGACATGCTTCGCCAGGCAGAGGATTTCTACGACAGTGCCCGCAGTGTCGACTCTGCCCTTACCGGCAATCTTGCTCTGGGGTGTTTTCTAACGCTGGGCCCGCTGTTCATGCCCGCTCTGGTGACACTGTTCACTCAGGCAAATCCCGGAGCCACGATTTCACTTAAAGAGGCAAATCAGGACGACCTCATCTCTGGTCTGAGTTCTGGCCGATTTGACCTGGCACTCCTTTATGATCTCGAAGTACCAAGCAGCATTCGCACAACGCCGCTGGCGCGGTTTGCGCCGTATGTCCTTCTGTCAGAGGACCATCCAATGGCAAAGGAGGAACGGGTCGATCTGCATGAGCTCGCCGGCGAGCCGTTTGTTCTTCTCGACGTTCCACCCAGCCGAAACTATTTTCTCGGGCTGTTTCACCAGGCTGGCCTGGAGCCCAACGTGACCTTCAGTTCCCCGTCCATAGAGATGGTCAGAGGCCTGGTTGGACGCGGCATTGGCTATTCCATGCTTGTTACCCGTCCCAAGGGAGACATCACCTACGATGGCCTGCGAATTGTCACTCGCCCTCTCACCCAGAATTTCACAAATTCGACCATATCTCTGGCGCGACCGGGCTCCATGCGGCCGACACGGCTGATGGACGCTTTTGAAAATTTCTGCCAGACATGGTTCGAAGACAATCAGGCGTTGGCCTGAACGAATTCCCGCGGAGAGTTTTTTCATGGCCTTTTTGACACTCGCAGACGGTGAACAACTTTATTACGAGGTTCACGGACAAGGGCCACCATTGCTGTTTGTTTCAGGCCTTGGCGGCACAGCAAACTTCTGGTCATCTCACGTTGAGCATTTTGCAGCCTCTCACACGGTCATATTGCATGACCATCGCGGCACCGGCCAATCGAGCCCTTCTGAAATCGATTACTCCATCGCCCAGATGGCGGACGACGTTGTGCAGCTCATGGATGCGCTCGGCGTGGAGCACGCAGACCTCTTGGGGCATTCAACCGGCGGCGCCATCGGTCAATCACTGGCGCTTGATCATGCGCAGCGTCTTGGGAAGCTCGTGCTCAGCGCCACCTGGGCCGGCAAGGATCCCTATTTTGAGCTCCTGTTCACGGGCAAGAGGCGCATTCTGGTTGAACTTGGGGCGGAAGAATATCTCCGTGCCCTGCTGATGGACGCCTACCCGCCTGAATGGCTTCGCGACCATGCAGACGCAGTGGCCCGGCCCTCGCCTGCTGACGTTGCGGCGCGGGTACCCAGCCTGTACTGCGGTACAAGCCGCATCGATGCAATCCTCGATTGGGACCGAAGGTTGGAAGTTGGCGGCATAGCGTCTGAAACGCTTGTTATCTGTGCTCGTGACGACGTCATCACACCGGCCTATCTGTCGGAAGAACTTGCAAAATTGATCCCCGGCGCAAGTGCCCACTATCTCGATAATGGCGGTCATTTTTACACAAACTCACGGGCAGAAGAGTTCCGGATCGCTGTCAGCAGGTTTCTTGCATAGCGGACCCTACCGCTCCCCTTTGCAAGTGTGCTTGCCCCTCTTAACGGCTGATTAACCAGTGAACGAAGTCACCTTGTCGGAGCCCTGCCTCCGGCCTCCAATTTGCATGTGAAATCCTTGAATTTCAGACCTGCACTAGATTGGAACACACGATGGCTTTCAAAACCGACCTTTCAATTCACCGCGCAGCACTCGAGAAGCAGAAATACCTGCATCTGGAGAATGTCCTGTCTGACGACTTTGTCGCTTTGCTGGAAGACTACCGCCATCGCATCCGCTCAAACGATCTGCCGGACATCGCCAAATGGCACATTGCAGGCAAAAAACACCAGTATCTGTTCGACTTCCCATCGAAAGACTTTCTCGATGCCTTTCTGAAAGGCATGGCCGCCGTCTCCGGTGCTGCCGCCGACGATCTCATCATCGGAGAGCGGCATATCAAGGTCTACCTGGATGAGGCACTGCCTTTCCCGGCGCCTCATGTGGACCGTCGCGCTTCACAGTATACGGTTGGTTTCCCCATCGAAATTCCTGAGGAATCCAAAGTCTGCTTTTTCCCGCATCTGGGACTTGAGGAAAACCCGCAAGAGTCTGCACAATTCATGGACCTCGGAGATCAGGTCGACATGAAGGCGTTCTATGATGACCCGCAAATTATCAAAGCCCGCGGCAAGGTGGGTGACATGATCGTGTTTTATGGCTCGCGCGTTTATCACGAGCGGATTCATCCGGCCGGATCAATGATCCTCTATACAAAGGTCAACGCCATCGGATCGGACCCGCTCGGTGAGAACAAAAGCCTGCAAGAAGCGCTCGCCTAGAAGGGCGCTGCGCTGAGCTTCGACGAGAGCCTATGACCAGAGCAGCAATTCGCCGTCAGGCATACGGCCTATGAAGGAGCCAACCTGGAGGCGCGAACTCGCCTCACCCGGAGCGGCAGCTTCAACTTCGTGCGGATTGCGCGTATTGAACAGGATCGCATCGCCGGGTGTCGGGCGGTAAACATAACTCTCGGCGCCTGCCACCAGTTCTTGATCCAGCGGATATTGCTCGGGAATATCATCGCCCTCGAACTCAGGACTCCAGGGCGAATGATGAACTCTCGTGCCACCGCCGTGCGCGGGATGTTCGAACCAGGCGTTCCACCCCACCTGAGAGTTGATACCACCAACACACATTCCGCGCGCCGTGTACGGAGCAAAGTCCGCATGAAGATTGGCGCCCGTTGAGGCGTCGCGGATAATGCCCGCATACAATGTGCCGGTGCCATCCGCCTCTTCCGCCACCCTGACGTTGGCGCCTGTCGCCTCGGTAAGCAGTGAGATCATCCTGCCGACCGCATCGAATGTGCGCGCAAACACCCGATCCCGGTAAGCATAGGCTTCCGGTACCTCTGCAAAGTAAGCCTCTTTTGGCTTGTGTCT
>JAJFHB010000329.1 GCA_021775795.1 Hyphomicrobiales bacterium
GTCGCCATTGTCCGACCGCTTTCGGCAAGTCTGTCGTGAACGAAACTGCGTGTATTGTTGTCGCCAATGGCGACGATCACAGAAGCGTCTTCCGGGATAGCAGGCAAACTGACTGTGCCATCAGGCGGGTTGGGGTCAACAAGACCCAAAATCGACCATCCGCACGCTTCTGCCACTTCGGCAACGACGCGGCTGAAGAACCAGGCGCCATAGATGACGAGACCGTTTCGTGATGTCTGGTGTCCGGCACTCATGATCGGGAGTTTTGAACCACGCTTTCCGCGACCTCAGCAATGCCTGCAGTATCGAGCTTGTAGTGCTCATAGAGGTGTGTGGGCGGGGCAATAAGGGCGAATTCATCCTTCAGGCCGTGCCGATGCAGTCGGACGCCGGCGCCTTCATCGGCCAGCACCTCGGCAACAGCAGCACCCAGACCGCCGATAACGTTATGTTCTTCTGCGGTCATGAGGCATTTTGATTTTGCTGCGGCTGCGAGAATGGCGTCCCGGTCGAGAGGTTTAATGGTGGCCATGTCGATCACCCCGGCAGACAGACCTTTGTCTGCCAGCATCTGTACTGCACCCAGTGCTGAATGCACCGGCATGCCACAGGCAATGATGGTGATGTCATCACCTATCGAATGCACGATTGCCTTGCCGAATTCGAAGCTCACATCTTCCGCATAGACATTCGGCTCGCGGCCGCGTCCGGTGCGGAAGTAAATCGGTTCCGGCCAGTCGGCGCTGGCCCTTATGGCTGCGGCAAACTGGGGACCGTCCGCTGGTGACACGATGGTGAGATCCGCGATGGCCCGCATGGTGGAGATGTCTTCCGTTGCATGATGGGAGGTGCCGTAGAAGCCAAGCGATATGCCCGTGTGATGGCCAATGAGGCGTACCGGTTGGGCGCAATAGGCCACATCCATTCGGATCTGCTCGCAGGCCAGAAGGCCCAGAAACGAAGCAAAGGTTGCCACGTAAGGCATGGCACCCGTCGTCGCCAGGCCGGCTGCGGCCGAAACCATATGCTGTTCGGAAATGCCGAATTGAATGTAGCGTTCAGGATAGGCTGTGGCGAAAAGGTTGAGGCCGTTTGAATATTGCAGGTCAGCGGAACCGGCGACAATCGGATGCCCCTGTTTGACCAGATCGATAAGGGCGTTTGAGAGATAAGCCAGTCCCGGTGCATTGGCGTTCATGGAGCGGAACTGCCAGGACCCTTCATTTTTCGGGCGGTTTTCAGTGTCCATGGTCAGATCACTTTGCTTTTGATTTCTTCGATGGCGCGGGCCGCGTCATCCGGGGTGAGGTAGCCCAAGTGCCATCCCGGTTCGCGTTCCATATAGCCAACGCCCTTGCCTTTAAGGGTCCGGGAGATAATGCACAGAGGTTTGCTGCGCTTAAGGTCAGCGCGGGCAAAGCGCAGGGCGCCGGTGAGCTCTGGCAGGTCGTGACCATCCACTTCCAGCACGTCCCAGCCAAAGGCCCTCCACTTGTCACCCAGGGGTTCAATGCCGATGACATCGTCAACCGCACCATCAAGCTGAAAGCCGTTTCGGTCGACGATGCAGATGAGAGAGCGCAACTTATGGTGCGCAGCGGAAAGGGCGGCTTCCCAGACCTGACCTTCCTGCATCTCGCCATCGCCGGTCATGACAAAGGTGGTGAAGTCCTTGTGCGCGATACGGCCGCCAAGCGCCATGCCCACACCTGCAGACAGGGCATGGCCGATGGAGCCGGAGGAGAAATCAACACCGGGCACCTTGCGCATGTCGGGATGATCGCCGAGCGGGCTGCCAAGACGCGTATAGCCATCCAGTGTTTCTTTGGAAATGTAGCCGAGCTCTGCAAAAATCGGGAACAGGCCAACGGCGGCATGACCCTTGCCCATCAAAAAGCGGTCACGGTCAGGCCAGTCGGGCTCATTTGCCCTGATGTTCAGGACATCATAATAGAGCGCTGCAAAGGCTTCGGCTGCAGAGAACACCGATGAGTAATGGCCGACCTTGGCGATTTCAATCAGCCGCACTGTCTCCAGGCGAATGAACTGCGCCTTTTCGCGCAACCGTTCGACTTCTGCATCGGTTGGCACATGGTCTGCCCAGGGCGGGCTGTTGCGGGTTTTGTCGGGTGGTTGCGTCATGGCGATCCAGGAAATGGGTTGTTGCAGTCAAATTGCGGTTTTCCGAAGTTCTGATTTGACCTTAGCAGATTATGGGGCTTCCGGTGATGGGGCGATGCCGGCCTGGCCGAAACATTTGAAACTCGTTTTGCGGGCTCCTGAAACGGCGTTGAAACATACGCTTCCTATCTCTGTTGTGAGCCCGCATAGAACCGAAATGGAACCCCGATCATAACTCAAAACTGCCACTTCGTGTCCTGCTGTGTCGTTCTCCCCACATAACAAACCATAACAATAATGCCGCTTTCCCGGCACTTAGGAAGGAAAAGACCATGAAGAAATTTACCAGCCGTCATGCCCTTGCACTGTTTGGTGCGCTTTTCATTCTCTCCATGTCCAACGTTACAGACGCCAGCGCCGAAGGCCAGATCTGCTGGGAGCAGACGCTTAACGGCTCAACAACGACGGAGTGCGAATATATCTCCGTCCTCAAGGCCAATTGCGCCCTTTCTGACCCGGACAATGTCTCTGATGTCTGTCAGGCCGCGACCATTCCACTCCGCGAAGGCGCCCCCGGCAACCTGACGCGCGAACAGAACGACGGCCATAGCCGGATCAACTAGGTCAAACCCTGCCGAGTTTTCGTTTGAACAACTCTGCGACAAAGAGTTCGAGAAACAATAGCGCCTGCTGTGCATGCCACAGTGGGCGTTTTTCGTCTTATGGGCGCGATGTCCGTCAACGTCATGCATGCGAAGGCAAGCATCCGTGAAACTAACCGGATTAAAGTTAAGTTGATTTTGAAAGTGGGGATGCTCTGATTCGATGAAATGTCGTAAACGTCTGCGGCACTCCTGGTTGAGAGTTTTTGTGTTCGAGTTTTGATCGAAGGTCCAAAGAAATTTTTCGTTTGAATGCGCATGAATATCTCCAGCAACGCATGTTTGAGGTCTGCACAAACCCCCGAGTGTTAGCCAAATGTGAGTTATCAACCGACGTTCCGTTAACTGACGATTAAGCAGTGGTGACTCAACGTCTTTAGACAATGGGGCATTGGTTTCGGATGATTTAATGCGGTTGCATTGGGATTGGGG
>JAJFHB010000330.1 GCA_021775795.1 Hyphomicrobiales bacterium
GGTGGGCCAAATCGGCCCTCCGGCAGCGTTGTGCTGCTTGCCCGATGCCCCACATCGCGCGGCGCAGCGCGCCTTGCCGGAAGACCCGATCTGGCGCCATCAAACGGTTCCATATCAATGTGAAACGCTCTAGCCTGCCGGATCTGTGTCATCTGCCCGTGTTTCATACACCGCCGATCCGATGAGATAATCGATCGTCGCCGTCAGCCAGATTGCATGAATGCACTCGACAATATTGTAGGCGTGGCTTTCCACGTGAAAATTGATCAACGCACCTTGGGCAAGCGGACTGCCCGTATCCCGACCGGTAAACGCGACCACTGGCAGATTGTTCGCGTGGGCATATTTGGCTGCATTGACAACAGAGGGAGAGCGGCCACTGACGCTAATCAAAACAACGGCGTCTCCGTCGTCCGCATGATGTTCCAGAGCCTTCGCCATCCAATGATCGTAGCCGTAATCATTGGCAAAGCAGGTGATCAGATTGGTGTCATGAAATGTGACAGCGCGTGTCTTGCCCTGCTTGGTGAAATCAACGGCCCCGTGTTCGGCCAGCGAAGCGCTTGCGCCGTTGCCGGCGAAAATAAGCTTTCTGCCCCTGTCGCGAACCTGTGAAGCAAGTTCTGCAAACTGTGCAATGAGGGGTCCGACTTCGTCGGTAAACGCAAGTTCACGATAGGTCTGGAAGTAGTGACTCAGAAACGCGTGCTGGGCCTGTGTCATGCCTAATTGCTTCCCTGCAATTCGCGATACAGTTTATCCGAGCGATGGGACTTATTGTCATAAATACGATCGACCAATTGCATCAAGCGGAGCGCGGAGGCGGAATCACCTGCTGCCGTTGGCCAGTTCTCGCCGTTGATGGCGTCGCGAAAATGCTCCGCTTCCCGCAGCCAGCTTTCGTCCGCATCGAAACGGAATACCTGTTCTTCTTCCCACGTCGCTGCTGGCGACACGGTTCGGTTTCGGGCGATGGTCAACTGCTCAGCACCGTAAGTATCAGAGGGTGTCTTCAGGCCATTGAGCACCATGTAGCCCTGCTCGAGAAAAACTTCGAACGAGAACAAGTGCCGCCATTGAGTCATTGTCGAATGCAGCGATGCGCACATGCCGGACTGCGAGTTTCGAAAAATCGCAAACACATTGTCTTCGATGTCCGGCAGGTTCCAGTAAAGATTCGATACAAAGGCATGTACTTCGTCAAATTCGCCGCCCACGTGCAGGAAAAGATCCAGCATGTGGATGCCCTGATCGAGCAGTATGCCACCGCCAGCCTGGGCTGCATCGGAGCGCCAACTGTCGAAGAAATCCTCGTCCACAGATTTTCCGTAACGCCCGCGCATCCAGAGAACACGTCCAAAATCACCACTTGCCATGAGACTGTGGATTTTTTTTGAGCCACCGTGGTGCCGGTGATTGAAACCGTACATGAGAATGCGGTTCGCCTCTTGCTCAACCGCAATAATTTCTTCAACATCAGCGCTGTTAAAAGCCGGGGGCTTTTCGCAGAAGACGTGCTTTCCCGCCTGCAATGCCTCGATGGTATAGGTTTTGTTGTGCACATTCTGGGTGCACACAAAGACCGCATCCAAGGAGGGATCTTCCAGAATTTCTGTGTGCGTGTCCGCCTTCAACTCGGGCGGTATATCGTCCGCTATGGGATCATAAATCCGCGTGACCACAGCTCCGCCGGCCTGAGCGACCGCGTCGGCACGGATACGTCCCATCTTGCCGAAGCCGATGATACCGAATTTGAGCACGACAATGTGCCCCCCATTTCAAAGAAGCTGTCGGGTTAAACGATCCCGGCACACCTAGCAATAGTGTATGTGGGTAAGGCCGGTTCGACCATCCATTACCGCAGTCTAGGGCGAAAGATGCTTCTTCAGATTGGAAATTGTGTTTGCGTGCACATATTCCACCGCCTCAAATGTATTGTTGGCATTGTGACTGCCCAGCACGACATTCTCCAGAAGCAAAAGCGGGCTATCTTTTGCAAGCGGCTCAACCTCAAAGACATCCAATGCTGCGCCGGCAATTCGGCCGCCTTGGAGCGCTTTCAGGAGCGCCTGTTCATCCACGAGAGGACCGCGCGCCACATTGATGAGATAGGCTCCAGTTTTCATCCCTTGCAGGTACATATCATTGATCATGTGGACGTTTGAGGGGCTCAGATTGCAGGCAAGACAAATGAAGTCACAATGCTTTGCCAGATCATTGAAACTGCATGGTTGCGCGTTGCCCGTTAGCATTGCGACCGGCTCTGTGACAGTTGGATCGTGAAACAGGACCTGTGACCCGAAGGCTGAACAGATTTCACCAATCCGCCGCCCTATGGCTCCAAACCCTACCAGGCCTGTGGTTGCATGTTGCAGATCGCGACCCTGTGGTTTTGGCCATCCACCGGTGCGGACGCTGCGGTCAACCAGCCCCAGGTTCCGAGACAACATGAGCATGTATCCGACGGCCACTTCCGCCACAGCCTGGGCAAACGCGCCGGGCGAATTCAACACCGGCACTTTGAGTTTTTTCGCAGAGTCGAGATCAATGCTGTCCAGGCCGGTTCCCCATTTTGAAATGACCTTCAGCCGGGGCAAGGCGGCTTTCAGGACCTTCTCCGAAATCTGATCATCACCAGCCAGCCACCCGTCGATGTCGCCAACAAGCTCCAGACAGGCAGCTTCGTCGAGATATTGTTCGACGTCAGGCCATATGGGTTCAATGTGCTCTGCTCTCAGCAGGCCCTCAAATCGCTCACGCTCGTTGAGCATCATGAGGTTGGAAACAAGTACCCTGTTCATGAAATCCTTCGCAGATGCGGATGCCGAAATGGTAATGCCATAGTCTGCTCCGTGCTTAACACGAGCCCGCTCCTTGCAACAATGCTGCGGCGAAATCACATTACGCGCCAACGCCGCGCTTCATTTTCGGTTGACGCTGCCCTTGCACTTTGTGACGAGTAGAATTTGGCGGAGCGCTAATCGGCGCTCAAGAGCTGGACGTTGCAATACGGCCACCGCGAAATTGCTTTAGGTAACGATTGAGATGACAATCCTGGTAACCGGCGGTGCGGGCTTCATCGGTACGAATTTTATACTCGACTGGTTTATGCACAGTGACGAGCCGGTGGTCACGCTGGATGCTCTTACTTATGCAGGGTGCAGAGAAAATCTGGCAAGCCTCGAAGGCAGGCAGCAGCACACTTTCGTTCACGGTTCCATCGCCGATCGTGGGCTTGTGTCGCGACTGCTGGCAGATCATCGCCCCCGAGCCATTGTGAATTTTGCAGCCGAGACACATGTTGACCGTTCCATCGATGCACCCGAGGCTTTCGTCGAAACCAATGTGACCGGTACTTTTCAGCTTCTGGAAGCGGCGCGTCGCCATGTTGACCTGGTTGGCGCCGGTGAGAAGGTGCAGAGTTCAAATTTTCGCTTCCTGCATGTTTCAAGTGATGAGGTCTATGGCTCGCTTGAGCCAGGGGCTGCAGCGTTTACGGAACTACATCCCTACCAGCCATCAAGTCCCTATTCCGCCAGCAAGGCTGCATCGGACCATTTTGTCAGGGTGTATCACAGGACATACGATCTGCCTGTTCTGATCACCAACTGTTCAAATAACTATGGGCCTTATCAATATCCCGAAAAACTCATTCCACTGATGATTTGCAATGCGGTTCAGGGAAAAGATCTGCCGGTTTACGGCACGGGCGACAATGTGCGCGACTGGCTGTATGTGGGCGATCATTGCGCCGCCCTGCGCCGTGTACTGGAGGCCGGGGTGCCTGGCGAAACCTACAATGTCGGGGGAACAACCGAGCTGGCAAACATTGATGTCGTTCACGCAATTTGCGAGCTCCTGGACGAACTGAGCCCGCGCCCTGATGGTACTTCTTACCGCAATCAGGTAACCCTCGTTGCGGACAGAGCAGGGCATGACAAGCGCTACGCAATTGACACCTCAAAGATTGCAAATGATCTCGGATGGCAACCACAGGAAAGGTTTTCCACCGGATTGAAAAAAACAGTGGCATGGTATCTGGAAAGCTCGGGGTTGCTGTCTGCCTGAAGCCTTGATGGTGAAAATCGCGGTCTGCGGCAGTTTGCGTGGTGGCATAGTAAGGGTGTCCGGTGCTTGTGATGTTGGCTGAACTAATTTGCGCCCTCACTGACATGGTGTTAATAGCCAGCAAAACCGAGGGCCCGATTGGGGTGGTGCGAGAAATTCCGTGACCGACATCATAAAATTCTTATGGCGCAACGCGCCGCCGATGAAATGGTTCCTCGTGTTCCTCGCGTTGGTTGCCGGGCTGTCGCGCGATTTTGTGATGTTCATCATTTATGATGCTGCAGCTGACATCGGAACGGACTCATTCTATTCGTTCTGGCTTCCGATTTTCGTGCTCGCGCTGTTGCTTTCTGTCGGCAGTTCGTTTGCCTACAGGGTTTTTGTTCGCATCGTTGTAACCCGCGTGGCAAACACGATCAGGCAGCGTCTGGTCAGAAATCTCCTGAGATCACATTCTCAATTCCTGCTGATCCGCGGTCATGGCCCCATGTATCAGATCATGACGACGGACGTGACGATCGTCTCCAACTTTTCAGGAACGATATTGGATACGCTTCCATCCATCGTGTTTTTGGTGATCGCCCTGCCGCAGATATATGTGATGTCTCCCATGGCTGCGGTGTTCGGCCTCGTGGTTATGTTGGGAGGCATTTATGCCTACTACTACCAGCGCAAGGCAGTGGAGCAGGGTGCGAACAATATCCGGCTGCTCGAAATCAAGTATTTCGAACATATTTCAGATCTCATCAACGGCTTTGCAGAACTGAAACTGAATGCAAAGCGCCGGGATGATTTTGATGACCACGTTGACGAAACCATGGAGAAGCAGCGGGACGCGAGAATTTTCGTGGAGACGCGATACTCTCTTGGTGACGTGTGCGTGCAGCTTCTCAAGTTTTCTCTTTTTGGTGCAGTGCTTTTTGCCATTCCCTTTACCGAGGGGCATGGCACGACACGGGTGCTGCAGCTCATAACCATTTTGCTTTTCTGCATTGGCCCGTTCGAGTCGATCATCAGTCAGTATCCGACCCTGGTGGGTTCCAAGATCGCCTTCAAACGCACCGAAGAACTGGATCACGCTCTGCGGCAGTACGAAGAAGTCGTACCAATGCATACTGAAAAACTTGCCTTTGAAGATAGTATCAAGATCAGCCAGGCCGTGGCCCACTATGAGTCCGCGGACGCAAACAGTTTTAGCCTTGGTCCCGTGGATTTTGAGTTGAAGCGTGGCGAAGCGGTTTTTGTTGCTGGACCGAACGGCTCGGGAAAAACCACATTTTTGAATGTGATCGCCGGGCTGCATGAGCCTGATGAGGGTGAACTCCTGGTTGATGGCAAGCTGCTGACCGCTAATGAAATGGTGAGCTACCGCTCTTTATTTGCGTCCGTTCTGTTCAAGTTCCATCTTTTCGGTGTGCTTTACGGACTGAAGGGATTACCCCGTGACGACGTTCTCGCCGTCCTCAAACAGGTCGGACTGGAAGGTATAACCGACATTTCCGAAGACGCCTTCACCCGCATGAATCTTTCGTCGGGACAAAGACGAAGGCTGGGCTTGGCCGTAGCACTTCTGGAAGGTCGGGACATCCTTCTCCTGGATGAGTTTATTTCCGATCAGGATCCGGAGCGGCGAAAATGGTTCTTCGAAGAGCTCATACCTTTGCTCAAGGAAGCCGGAAAAACACTCGTATTTACGACCCACAATTTGCAGTGGGAAGCTAGCTGCGACCGTTTGATCACTTTCAGCGATGGTATGATTGTCTCAGAGCGCCATTTTGTGGATGGTGTCGAAGTGGATGCCGAGCCGGAACCGAAAACGGAAGCCGGTGGCCGCTGAGGCTGAATTCAGGCTATTTTCAATTCGAGACAGGAACTTCTGGAGCGAGCGGTTATCGGCGTGAGCACACTGCTGGACATTCATGCATCACTGGAAGAAGGCGCAGAGTTTCTCTGCCGTGAAGGCGTGTTGGGCGCTGTCGCCGAAAGGATCAGCGCCGGCGATGTAGATGTTCTATCGCTCGATGTGTGGGATACGCTGCTCTTCAGGCAGGTCTCGGCACCGCGTGATGTCTTCCTCCTGCAACGTGATCTGCTGTTTGAGCACGGGCTCATTGATGCTTCCACCACAGCTTATGAATGGCAGTTTCTAAGAGTCGGCGCAGAGAAACGCGCGCGTGAAAAGCATCGCCGCGAAGTCACTATTGACGAGATATATGCGGAGATCGCACGACTGCAGTTGCCGAACCTGGTGCTTGCCGATGCCATTGATGCGGAGGTCGCCGCTGAGTGTAAAGTCACTTTGCTGGACCCGGTCGTTTCAACTCTGCTCATGCATGCCGCCGCAAATGACGTGCCGGTGATCCTTGTTTCCGATTTTTACATGAGCGCACCGGCACTGCGAAAAATCATAGATCACGCGGCCGCCAGATCCGGCATTGAGCTTTTGCCGTGGCTAAATGTGTTTGTGTCCTGTGAACATGAAAGCTTCA
>JAJFHB010000034.1 GCA_021775795.1 Hyphomicrobiales bacterium
GTTTCCGGCGGTCTGGTGAAGGCGGATGCAGGCGATGACCTGCTTCAGGATCCCGACGTAGGGCGGTTGTTCCTGGGTGGTTGATCTGCCTTGTTTCCTTTTGAACCGTAACCGTCTGCGAGTTTCGACGGTGTCACATAAAGACCGCGCAGATGTCATACTTCTGCAGCATCGCCACGCTATTTCCCCCTACAGATGCTGTGAGATGTGCCGTTCATGGCCACTTGCAGTGAGATGCGAAACACTCAACATCGGTTGAAATAGTGATGACCATGAAAAACATACTTTTCGTGTGTGCCGGCAATTCGGTTCGCTCGGTGATGGCAGAGGCATACATGAACCATGCGGGGCGCGGCATATTTCGTGCCTACAGTGCCGGATGTGTCCCGGCGGGTGAAATTCACCCCATGACATTGTCGACTCTGCGGGATGCCGGGGTTCGCCCGCGCAATCTTTCGAGCAAGTCCTGGAATATTTTTGCTCTTTCTAGTGCGCCAAAAATGGAGCGAGTCGTGCTGTTATGTGACGGCATCCCGACCCGGGATTGCCCAATCTGGCCGGGACGCCCTGACCTGCATCGCTGGTCGATACCGGACCCGACCTATGGCGAGGGTTCACTGTTTCAGCGCAAGGCATCGTTCCTCGATGTGTTTGCGCAGATCAGGCAAAATGTGGATGCATTGTTGATGAGCGTGCCGCCGCTTGGAACGCTTATGGAAAATGCAGCGCGCGGTGAAGTTGTGCTTGTTGATTCATGAGACAGGCCTCGAACTGCGGCACAATCGAAGCCATGAAGGATCCCCGGCATCAATGGATGCCGGGATCTGGAATTTGTACCTTGCTGACACCGGTAAAGGCCATTAGTTTCCCTGCCATCTTATGAGCAAGCGGCCGTTAGCGCGGAGACAGACCATCGCGTCTCTCGTGGCCATAAATTTGTAGATGGGGAACCATGACCAGAGAAATCGGACATTTCATCGGCGGTACCCGCGTCGCCGGCAAGAGCGGGCGTTTTGCGGACGTTTACAATCCGAACACCGGAGAGGTGCAGGCCAAGGTCGCTCTCGCCAGTGAGGACGAGATGCGTGCCGCCGTGGCAAACGCGCAAGCAGCACAGCCTGCCTGGGCTGCCAAGAACGCGCAAGTGCGGGCCCGGGTGTTTTTCAATTTCCTCAGGCTGGTTGAAGCTGAAAAGGAAGAGCTTGCCGAGATGCTGTCGATCGAGCACGGCAAGACGGTTCCAGATGCCCATGGCGATATTCAGCGCGGCGTTGAAGTCTGTGAGTTTGTTTGTGGCGCGCCTCATCTTCTCAAAGGCGAGTTCAGCGAAGGCGCGGGACCGGGCATTGATATGTATTCCATGCGTCAGCCGCTTGGCGTTGTTGCGGGCATTACGCCCTTCAACTTTCCGGCGATGATACCGATGTGGAAGTTTGCGCCGGCGATTGCGTGTGGCAATGCCTTCATTCTGAAACCATCAGAGCGTGATCCCTCCCTGCCCATGCGGCTGGGTGAACTTATGCTGGAAGCGGGCCTGCCTGCGGGCATTCTCAATGTGGTGAACGGTGACAAGGTCGCGGTGGATGCCATTCTTGATGATCCGGTCATCCAGGCTGTCGGCTTCGTTGGCTCAACGCCAATTGCAGAATATGTCTACACACGCGGCACGGCTTCTGGAAAACGGGTGCAGTGTTTCGGCGGCGCCAAGAACCACATGATCATCATGCCGGATGCGGATCTTGACCAGGCGGCGGACGCGCTGATCGGGGCTGGATACGGTTCAGCGGGCGAACGCTGCATGGCGATCTCTGTTGCGGTTCCGGTTGGTCAACAAACAGCGGACGCGTTGATCGAGAAGCTCATTCCGCGGGTCGAATCCCTGAAAATCGGACCGTCCTCTGATCGCGATGCGGATTTTGGTCCACTGGTTACCGCACAGGCGGAACAACGCGTGCGCAACTATGTTGATGCCGGTATTGCCGAGGGCGCAACCTTGCGGGTTGATGGTCGCGGCTTTTCCCTGCAGGGCTATGAAGACGGCTACTTCATGGGGGGGTGCCTGTTCGACAATGTGACGGCCGACATGAGCATCTACAAGGAAGAGATATTTGGCCCGGTGCTGACAGTTGTTCGTGCCGACAATTATGAGGATGCACTCGAACTGCCGATGAACCATGAGTATGGCAATGGTGTTGCGATCTATACGCGTGACGGCGATACGGCACGCGATTTTTGTTCACGCATCAATATTGGCATGGTCGGCGTCAATGTTCCGATTCCTGTGCCGCTTGCCTATCACACGTTTGGCGGCTGGAAGCGGTCGTCGTTCGGTGACCTCAATCAGCACGGACCCGATTCAATCCGCTTCTATACCCGTACCAAGACCGTGACATCACGTTGGCCCTCGGGTTTGAAAGATGGTGCTGAGTTTGTCATCCCTACGATGAACTAGATCTCAGACACAAGTTTTCAAGCGGCGCTGCTCCGGAATATCGGGTGGCGCCGTTTGCATTTTGAGGTGAAATCCTGGTGCGCATCGTTTGGGTCGGCTGCATTGAGCGATTTCTGTCCCCTTGCCGCTTCGCACAAAAAGCGACTTTGCCTGCCGTAACTGTTCTGCTACTTACGGCCCCGAATTTGAGCCAACCCCGCCATATTGGAACCGGGGTAACTCCTGTTAATGGAATTTGCCGTAAACAGCATTTATGCCTGATCAACTCACCGAACGGTATACGGAACTGCTGACAAGCGGGGCGTTGGCTGACGATCCGGGCCAGCGGCGTATCATTGAGCAACTGGTTCAGCTCTCAGTGGACCTGGCCGCCTACCATCAATCTGATCGCAAGTCGGGCATTTCGTCCTGGTTCTCGGGGCCGGTAAGTGTGCCGGGCGGCCTCTATGTTTACGGTGGTGTCGGGCGTGGCAAGACCATGCTCATGGATCTGTTCTTCGAGCACGCTCCGATCACGCCCAAGCTTCGTGTTCACTTCC
>JAJFHB010000331.1 GCA_021775795.1 Hyphomicrobiales bacterium
TCGACTGTTGCAGCTGGAAAGATCAATGGACGTAAAAATACAGAGAGTCATGCGGGCGACCAATATTGCCGGCGTTCCGGTTCAAACTCCGGAAGCCGAGGAAATTGGGGAGATTGAGGACGTTGTCATTGACCTTGAAGCGGCAGAGCGCGCGATAAGAGCTGCAGTTGACCGCGCTGAACGCCAGGCCGGCGTAACCGTCGACGGTGTGTTCGTGAATGTCTCCGGCGGGCGGCCAGCCTGCAGTAATTACAATGCCGCCATCAAACTGCGTGAGGGCCGGGTAGGGGAATCTGATATTGAATGCGTCGTTCGTTTGGCCCGAGCGGACATTGTTACCGACGGTCGCATCCTCATGCATTCAGCCCCTGTTGCCTACAGCCTTGATGCCAACCGTGGCGTGCGCCATCCTGAAGGCATGTTTGCAGACACACTCGGTGTCGAGCTTTGCGCCGTCACCGTTGATCCGGGACCAATGCGAAATCTCGCGACCTGCATCGATCGCTGCCATCTGAATGTAAACGGGTTTGTTATTGCGCCGTTTGCCAGCGGCCGGTCTGTGCTTGTTGATGATGAGCGTGATCTGGGCGTTACTTGCATCGACATGGGAGCCGGGACCACCAGTGTTTCTGTCTTTATCGAAGGCAATCTGGTGTTTGCGGATTCTGTTTCCATCGGCGGACAACATGTGACGCATGATCTCGCGCGTGGACTTTCGACCACTGTCGCTCATGCGGAACGCATGAAGGTGCTGCATGGCAGTGCACTGCCAGCGCTCGGTGATGACCGCGAAATCGTGCCGGTACCGCTACTGGGCGAGCGTGGGCGTGACACCGTGTCCAAAGTACCAAAGTCCATGCTCACCGGAATTATCCAACCACGGCTTGAAGAGACGTTCGAGCTTATACGAGACCGCCTGGCGGAAAACGGCATCACAAAGCTGGCAGGCCGCAGGGCCGTGCTCACGGGTGGTGCCAGTCAGTTGCATGGAGCGCGCGAACTTGCCTCATCGATCCTCGATCTGCAGGTTCGGGCAGGCTATCCACGCGCACTGGAAGGCATGCCGGACAAGGCGCGCGGTGCAAGCTTTGCAGTCGTTGCGGGATTGCTGGATTATGCAGCGGACCCCAACGTTGAATCTGCAACATTGCCGGATGAAGGCCATGACCGTGAAATGCGCGGGGGTTACTTCTCCAAGGTCGGCCGCTGGATTCGCGAAAGCTTCTAGACCAGTCGATCTGGTTTATAGACATGCAAAACCAGAGATTTTGCAGCCTTAATGTTCATAATCACGGCAGAACAGCAAGTGTTGGGTCTACTTCCGCACGGCTGGTGCCGCGTCTGAAATTGTCAAAGTAGACCGTGGCGCTCCCCGGGGCGACCGCGCGGTACATGCCGATCTTGAAATACTGGGTTGGTCCGAAGAACTCATCATTGCCGATAGAGCCTTCCAATCGCACGATAAACCGGCCATTAGCCCATACTTCAATGATGCCATCGCCGTTTCGGCCGCCTTTGACGAAATAGGCCATGTCCACCCAGTCTTCGTAAGGGTTCGGCAGGATCGGATGCTCGCCATATTCGATTTTGATGTCAGGTTCGCATTCGTAATCGCCGGTGCCACCGGTAATGAATGGAAATTCTCCGTAAGCACGCGCTGCAAGCGTGTCTAAAAATTCTTTGGCCGTTGAGCCCGCGCGGGCGACAAGTATCCGGCAGTCACTGTCCTGAGCGGTGATGTGGAAAACCCCGGCTGAATAGCGTTGCGCCAGAAACGGACTGCCGCCACTTTCTTCTTTCCATTGCCCGATAATCCAGCGGTAAGCGTCATCTGCAAGGTTGTCGCCACGAACCTGGAAGCTGAAGCCGTACCAGGCGGCTTCGCCGAAAGGTAGCCGGAGGGGGCTGGCGATCCTGATTTCATTGCGCTGGCAGTTTCCATCACAGCCCCTGTCTGATGCTTCGACAGAAACGGCGAGGGCGCCGTTGCCCGATCTCGTGAAGCTGCCATCTATGCGGTATCTGTCGGTCGAAATCCTCGATGGATTCCAGATTTCGAGATCGAGTGAGGGGGCTTCGAAACCATCAGCGACGACGTCAGGTAGCGATTGCGCTTTTGCATTGTGCTCGCTGCCTGAGAGCGCTGCCACAATCATCAATGTCGTCAATATGGAATGAAAAGCAGAAATATCATTCTCCCTCGTGGGTGCCCGAACCTGCAGTGGGCAGTCTGCTAAGGCGTCTCAGATCCGGTCATGTCAGGCTGCAAAAGTGTCTCATGACGACACTGGGATTTTGGAGGCCAATGTGCAAATCGATCCAAATCGGTGCCAATTACCGACACTTCTTAACAAACTTGCAAGGGGGATTAACGCCCTAACGAGCAACCTTTGCTCTGACACGTCGTGAATGTGGCACTGGTTCGCGTTCCGCATATGAATTTGCAGGGCGCGTCTAAGTGTATGAAAAATAGCGCGTTTTCGAGGGCTGGTGACAGGCTGTCCCGATCAGTTCTGCCGCACGTATGTCACTGTTTTGCCTCACAATTTGCCGAATCGCTCCGGCCCCAAAAATTAACGATTTGTTATTGAATGGGTAACAATTATTAGCAACGTCTTAGTAACCTAGGCTGGTCGAGCGATGTCCATAAATCTGAAACTTCCTCACGTGTCGGATCTGAAACCACGCATCACCGTTTTTGGTGTAGGTGGTGCCGGCGGAAACGCTGTCAACAACATGATCGAATCCAACCTCGAGGGGGTGGAGTTCGTAGTTGCCAATACGGATGCACAGGCCCTGGCGCAGAGCGCCGCGGACCGTCGTGTTCAAATGGGGACGGCACTCACTGAAGGTCTGGGGGCTGGATCGCAGCCGCAGATCGGTGCTGCTGCTGCTGAAGAAGCGCTGCCGGAGATCATTGATCATCTGGCCGGAGCCCACATGGTTTTCATCACCGCCGGTATGGGTGGTGGAACCGGTACTGGTGCTGCACCGGTCATTGCCCGCGCTTCGAAAGAGCAGGGCATACTCACCGTCGGTGTTGTAACCAAGCCCTTCCATTTCGAGGGACAGCGGCGCATGGCAACCGCTGATCGCGGCATTGATCAGCTGGCACAGCATGTCGATACGCTCATCGTTATCCCGAACCAGAATCTCTTCCGGGTTGCGAACGAGAAAACTACCTTCGCCGATGCTTTCGCCATGGCGGATCAGGTGCTTTATTCCGGCGTTGGTGGCATCACCGACCTGATGATAAAGGAAGGTCTCATCAATCTGGATTTTGCCGACGTTCGCTCTGTGATGAGCGAAATGGGCAAGGCCATGATGGGAACCGGCGAGGCCGGCGGCGAGAAACGCGCCGTGGAGGCTGCCGAAGCTGCAATATCAAATCCGCTGCTTGACGATGTCTCCATGCGTGGCGCCCGCGGTTTGCTAATCAGCATATCCGGCGGTTCTGATCTCACGCTTTATGAAGTTGACGAAGCGGCAACGCGCATTCGCGAAGAAGTCGATCCTGATGCGAACATCATTTTGGGCGCAACGTTTGATGACAAACTCGAAGGCGTGATGCGGGTTTCTGTAGTGGCGACGGGTATCACAAACGAAATTGTTGGCGAACGCCCTGTTTACGACAGTGAGCCTGTTGACGCTTTCTATCAGGCACCTGCGGAATATTCGATCCCGCAGACGCAGCAAAGCGATTTCGAAGCTCCCTATGTTTCTGCTGAACGCGAAATGGAAGAAGCGGTCGAGGAGCAATCGGCTGCTGAAATGGTCGCTGCGGACGAGCCTGAGGTCGAAATGCCTCAGATGAGTGCAGAAGAGCAGTTCCAACACGAGTATGAAGCTGAGATATCAATTGAGCGGGTAGCTGAGCCTGAAGTTCAGATGGATGCCCCGCAAATGGAAGCTCCGCAGCCGGAACCCGTGATTAGGGAAAGCACACCCGCACCCGCACCCGCAGAAGATACCGGTTATGCCCCACGCATGCCGCAAGTCGAGGATTTCCCGCCGATTGCGCAGCGTCAGATTGCTGCAAAAACCGGTCAGGTTGTGGAAGACCTTGCCTCACACTCCCAGAAACGCCGCCGCGGTTTCCTCGAACGCCTTGCTAACGTGGGCATCGGCGGGCGCAAAGAGCCGGTGGCAATCCCTGTAGAGCCAAACGAACCGGCTCTCAGCAGTCAGTTCGGTGCCGAAGCTCCTGCACCACAGCAAAGTGCTGTGGAAGAAAGGCCCGTGCGTGTTCATCCAATGGACAATCGGATTGATCCCGATATCGATGATGAACAGCTCGAGATCCCTGCATTCCTGCGGCGTCAGGCGAATTAGAACGCTGGTGGATATCAGTTTGAGTGGCGCTGCAGCCATTTAACAACATAATCTCAAGTGCTTGTGAAACCCGGCGGCCATATTTCCGCCGGGTTTTACCATTCTTACAGGTATATCGATTGGTAACGTCCTTGCGCCTAGAATGTTCGGTGCGATTGCGATAGAAGTCGCTGTGGGAAACGCGGATGGCCTTATCTTGACAGGCTCTGCGAAAAGCTTATCGAACTGGGGTGCGTGGCTGCGCGCGGCAAAACTTGCCCCGCAGTGAAAGTGACGATGCTTGTTGCGTCAAAAGGTGAGGGTAAAGCGCTGAAACACGGCCTTGGATATAGACTGGTTCGTGCGGCCGCTGCGATTGTACTTGCAGCCGGGCTGACGGCGTGTACGTCAGTGGGCAACGTCTGGGATGATGTTGTTGGCAATGAAGACCCCGAAGTCCCCCCTGAACTGCAGGCTGGCGGCGCCACAGGCCTGAATCAGTATCTCGCCGATGGCGATGAGCCTGTTGCTGAAGTTTACAATGAAGCACTCGATCTGCTGCGGGCTGGCAAGTATGCGAAAGCCGCAACTCAGTTCGAAGAAGTGGAACGGCAGCACCCTTATTCTTCCTGGGCGCGGCGTGCCATATTGATGACCGCCTATTCTCACTACGAGCGTGGCGCTTATGACGATACAATTTTGGCGGCGCAACGATTCCTGGCGCTGCATCCGGGCCATGAGCATGCCGCCTATGCCTACTATCTGGTGGCCTTGAGCTATTATGAGCAGATTGTGGATGTAAACCGCGATCAGGAAAACACCGTGCAGGCGCTTGCCGCGCTTGATGAAGTGGAACGGCGTTTCCCTGGAACGCTCTATGCCCGAGATGCCCGCGCGAAATCAATTCTGGCAAGTGACCATATCGCCGGCAAGGAAATGCGCGTTG
>JAJFHB010000332.1 GCA_021775795.1 Hyphomicrobiales bacterium
CCTTCCATTTCCCTGTCAAATTCAACGTCCAGGCAATCCACCCGGATCACAGCTTCAGGCGCTGATTTTGCGCGCCCGCCATCGACCCAGATGTCTGTCCAGCATATCAAGCCGGTCATTTCCCCAATAGAGCCGGTCATCGAACAACATGGCAGGCGCGCCAAAAATGCCTCGTGAAGCTGCTTCCTCGACATGTGCAGCAATGATCTCATAGTACTCGGACTTCTCCGATGCCTGCAGCACCCCTTCAGCATCAACTCCCACCTCGGCACCAAGGGCGGCCAGTACTTCCGGATCTGAAATGTCTTTCTGCTCCGACCAATAGGCGCGCATCAGCCTCTGCACGTAAGGCTCAACCTGTCCTTGTTGTTCTGCAAACAAAATGCTGCGGAGCGCTCTTGCTGGCCGCAAAGGGAAGTTCTTGTGTCTTTCAAAGGGAAGACCATAAAGCTCGGCATAATCGAGCATGTCCCTGCGAAACCAGGTAACGAAATTGTCGTTCGCTTCCATCGGTCGGCGGCCATCGATCAGTTCGATCAGTTTTGGCAGATGAAAGGGACGCCACTTCACAGTTCCGCCATGGGCACGCAGCAGATTTCCGATGCGGAAGCTCGCAAAGTAACACCAGGGGCTATGCACATCGAACCAGAACTCAACTTCCGGCACGGGGCCATCACCCGCCATGACCGGTGCAGTCGAGAATTTGGACTGTGAAACAACAACCCGCACATGCTGTCCCGACATCACGTCGCGATCATCCTGGCGCACATCCACTGTGAATGTCATACGCCGGCCATCGACCACCTCCAGTGTCGCCAGAATATCCACAGGCCGGCCGGGATACGCAGGGCCCACATGATCAAGTGCTACCCTTGTCCCAACCGTTGCATCATCCGGCTCATAATGCGGTTGAATGACATTGAAGCAGGCCACTTCAACAAGTTTCACCAGCGTCATTGTTGAAACAACATTCACCCCGACATTACCAATCGCGGCAGCCGTATCCGCCTCCGTTACGTCAAAACTCGATTTGAGTGAGCTTCCTGTTTGCACCGGTCTCATTGCCGCTCTTTCCACTGATCTTGTTACCGTGTCTGCTTATAGCGATGCTCTACGCCCAGGCCAATTGCCCTGTGGCCCGGCTTTCCTCTATGCTGATTGTTCAAAACCTCAAGAGCAGATCATCGCCATGACAAATGCACCTGGGCTCTCCCGCCAGCCACTAAGTGGACCCTTCGCCTGGACAGGCGCCGAGATCGCTGCCTCGACCAGCTGGCGCCATGAACTGGACGCCAATCTGATCGAAGAAATCAACGCGGGCATTGAGGCCTATGCAGCGAGCGGGCGCCCCTGGCAGGAAGCAAACTCCAGCACGTTTCCGCTTACAGGTCTTGAAGGACTGACGACAAGCATGCGCGAGGAACTTGAAACCGGTTCCGGGATATTTCAACTCCGCGGGGTTCCCGTCGAACGCCATACGCCGGAGCAAATGCGGGCCTTCTTCCTCGCACTGGGGGATCACGTCGGTATGCCGGTCTCCCAGTCTCTCAAAGGCGAGCGTTTGATGGCGATCGAAGACGCCGGAGAAAACTCAGGCGACTATGGGACAATCACAGACAGCGCGAATGAAGGATCATTCAGGTCTTCACGTGCCCGGGCGTTCTCGACCGCGGGCCTGCGCTTCCATACCGATCGTTGTGACGTTGTTGCACTGCTTTGTCTGTCGCAAGCCAGACATGGCGGTCACAGCAAGATCGCGAGTGCGGTTGCCATTCATAATGCGCTGCTTGAACGCGCACCCGACCTCCTTGCAGAGCTTTTCACGGATTATCCGCGCAGCCGCTTTGGAGAAGAAGAAAGCGATGCCTCAACGCATTACATGCTGCCCGTGTTCACGCTTGAGCATGGCAAGTTCGCGACACATTACTCGCGCACCTACATCGAAGCTGCACAGATGAACCCAGATGTTCCGCGCTTACGCGACGCTCAGAATGCAGCGCTCGACATCCTCGCAGACATGGCCGGGGAGCTTTGTTACGAAATGACGTTGCAGTCGGGCGATGTGCAGTTCCTCAACAATCACGTCATCTACCATGCCCGGGACACCTATCAGGATGATCCGGCCAACGGATACCACCGCAGCCTGTTGCGCCTCTGGCTGGCAATGCCGGACAGCCGGCCCCTGGCGCCCTCGTTCGAGGTTCTCTTCGGGTCAACGCAACCCGGCACCATTCGGGGTGGTATCTGGCCCGAGGGTCAGGGTCCCGGCATTGGTGCACCTGCGTAACTAAGGTGAAGTGCTGCAGCCAAACTTGTTCCGATAATCTCCCGGCGACACACCCACGTGCCGTTGAAAGGCACGGCGCAATTGCTGCTCATCGCGAAAGCCTGATGCATCGGCAATACGGCTGATTGAAAGCGAACCACGCTCGAGCTGCCGTTTGGCTGTATCTACCCGGATGATCTCAACAGACTTTGCCGGCGTGCAACCGGTGTGTTCCTTATAGAGCCGTGCAAACGTCCGGGGGCTCATGGACATCTGCAACGCAAGCGAGTTTACGCTCAGATCACACTGCAGATTGGACGCAATCCAGGCATGAAGATCCGAGAATGTTCCCCCCCTGTCTTGTTGTTGCGCCTTGAGCACATTGCTGAATTGCGACTGTCCTCCGGGGCGCTTGAAATAGACCACGAGTGATTGCGCCACATACATCGCAGCGTCATGGCCGAGATCCTCCTCCACCATGGCAAGAGCCAGATCAATACCGGCGGTCACGCCAGCGGAAGACCAGATTCGCCCATTGCGCACAAAAAGCGGATCACGTTTGACGTTTATTTCCGGATGTCGGCTTTGCAACGCCTCAACATGGCGCCAGTGCGTGGTGACGTCCTGCCCGGCGAGCAGACCGGCATCAGCCATCAGAAAAGCTCCCATACAGGTTGACGCAAGCCTGCGGCAAAGATCGCTCTGGTCTTTGATCCAGTCGACCAGGCGCTGTTCTGCGGCAAGCTCAAAAATGCCTTCACCACCCGCAGCGATCAAAGTATCTATCGGTTCTGCGGCCGCCTGTTGAAGCGAAACAGTTGCCAGTTCCACAGCACTGTCGGTCATGATCATCCCCCCCGTCGGAGAGGCAAGCATCACTTCATAGAAGGAGAGCTCTTCGTCTTTGAGCGCATTGTTGGCACTTGAGAAAACCTGTGCTGGGCCTGCCGCATCAAGCAATGTGACACCGGGATAGACGACGATCACGACACGTTTCAGAGGCAATTGATGAGCGTCTGATTCATTGGCAGAAATTGATTGCATATTGTCATTTATGCCAAATGCCATTCCAAGTAAAGCTGCACGCCTCAAGGGCACTCGTCAAAAAGGGCACACGTTATCAATGAATGATCATTCTGAAAGTTGGCGTGCCTGGTTGATTGTCACCCTTTCCTTCCTTGCATTGTCTCTAGCCTATTCGGCGCGGGCAGCCTTTGGGCTTGTCATGCCGATGCTTGAACAGGAACTAGGATGGTCGCGCAGTTTCACTTCCGGCACAGCCGCCGTTGCCCTCATCACCATGGCAGCACTTGCCCCCCTTGCCGGCAGGCTTGTTGATCGCCAAGGCGCACGCGCCGTCATTACCTGCGGCCTTGCAGCGCTCGCGGCAGGATCGTTCCTGGTTGCTGCGACGTCCCATCCCTGGGCCTTCATGCTGGCCTTCGGCGGCGTCACGGCCACCGGCTTTGGTCTCCTGGCAACACATGTTGTCTCAACCGCAGTCGAGCAGGAATTCACAAAGAATCAGGGGTTGGCAACAGGCATCGCAACGTCTGGAGCGACCGGCGGGCAGTTTCTGATCGTTCCGCTTCTGGCTCTTCTTTTGAGTGTATATGATTGGCGCTGGGCCTTCGTTGCACTGGGTCTGTCCTCTTCGGTGATGATGTTTTGCATCGCGCGCTGGTTTCCCGCCGGGCAGGGAAAAACCGGGGCAACCCAGTCAAACCGGCAATCAGACACAACACTCCGCCAGGACATAGGGTCGATCATCCGAAAGCCAGCCTTTCAGATATTGTTCTGGAGCTACTTCATCTGTGGCTACACGACTTCCGGTGTGGTTGAGACCCACTTTTTACCCTACGCTTCATTCTGTGGTTTTGGTCAGGTCTCCTCCGCAACGGCCTATGGAGTGCTCTCGGCGATCAATCTTGCGGGTATGATTCTCGCAGGCTGGCTCACGGACAGGGTGAACCGTGTGTTGTTGCTCTCCGGCATTTATCTCATTCGCGGGCTGACATTCATCATCCTCGTGCATGTCGGCGTCGACCTGCAGACCTTGTTTGTTTTCGCCATTCTTTTCGGCCTTGTGGATTATTCAACTGTCCCGGTAACCGCATCACTGGTGGCAAGCCACATTGGTATTCGCGTCATGGGACTTGCGTTCGGGTTGATTTCTGCAGGCCATCAGATCGGCGCAGCCCTTGGTGCCTATTTTGGCGGTGTCCTGTTTGATCTTTATGCCCGCTACGATTGGGTCTGGTGGTCATCTCTCTGGCTCGCGGTGCTGGCAGGCCTGCTCGTGTTGCTGCTGCGTGAGCGGCCCACACAGCCGGCAATCGCCTGACATACAGCAGACGTGAAGACCGGCCCAACATTTCCCGCGTAAACGTAAAACGCTCTAGAATCCGGTTCGCTCTTCCACTTCCCGTCCGTTCTCAAAACGCCCAGCGCCCAGCCCGGAAACATTCAAGCTAACGGCCGCGCCAGTGTGCACCATTTCAGCAACAAGCTCGCCGACCGCAGGAGCGTGCATGAGGCCGGTGCCGGAAAAACCTGCAGCAGTAATAAAGCCAGGCCGGGAGATCTCAAGCACCGGCAAGTAATCAAGCGTCCCAGGGTAAAGCCCCGCCCAGCTATCGACAATTTCACACGAAGGATCGTTCAGCCCAAAGCAATGCGCTGCCGTGTTGCGCACGTCATCGGCCCAGACAGATGAAACATTGCGGTCATAATCAACGGGGTCCGCAGCATCATCTTTACCCAGGAATCCTCCCATCAGAGCGCGGCAATCACCGTCAGGTCGGATGTGCACCTGCTCATCAAGATCAATGAGCCACGGCATCTGATTTCCCAAGGCAGCAGAAAGCCTGACAATGAGCAGTTCGTGGCGGCGTGAAACAAAAGGTATCTTACAGCCGGCCATAAGCGAGATCTCGCCGGCATGCGGGCCCGAGGCGTTGATCACCCAGTCAGCATGAAACTCACCTGCAGTGGAACGCGCCCCCGTAATCTCGTCACCCTTGCTCAACAATGCCTCGACGCGGGCGCCAGTGACCACTCTGCCTCCCAGGGCTTCCATGCCACGCTGCAGACCACACACAGCCGTGTGGTGATCAAGATAACCCCCAACAGCACAATAGCTGCCGGCAACAAACTGTTTGCCTGCGAGCTTTGGCCAGCGCCTGGCAATGGATGTGCTGTCGAACATCTCACTGGTGACACCGATATCGCGATGCCATCTCGCCTGCTCCTCCAACGCCTTCGCTGTAACATCACTAGATGTCAAAAACAGATGCCCAGTCTGCCGGTAACGGGGATCAACACCGAAACGATCCTCAAATCCCAGCCACACTGGAAGACTGAGTTTGGTCAGTTCAATATTGATAGCCGACCCGTGCGAGAGTCGGACGCCACCGCCGGTCCTGGTTGACTGACCAAACCCCGGCAGATAGCGCTCCAGAACAACGACTGATGCACCTGCACGCGCCAGCGAGTATCCGCAGGCAAGGCCGATAATGCCCGCACCGATAATGACAATTTTCTCGCTCATCCCGTTTGCCTGACCGGCAATCGCGGCACCTTGAGCAGGTACCAGCCGAACGCCATAATCTGCAGAACCAGCAAGATGCCAAAGGCCATCTGATAGCCGCGGGGGTCATAGCCGCCGCTGGCAGTGACGGGGTAAAAGTCGATGATCACGCCAACAGCGTACTGAACACCAAATGCACTCAGGAACATCAACAGGTTCATCGCCGTGTTGGCACGGCCCGACAATGCTGCGCCATAATATGAAGCCATCCAGGGATAGGCGATAACCGCCACCTGCCCGCTCATGCCGAACACAAACCACATCAAAATGTTGATCTCCAGCAGTTCGAAGGCAATAGCGCCAAACGCAATGAGATAGACACTCAGAAATCCGCACATCGTGGTGAGAAGGTCTATGCCGCGACGCAGCAATCTGTCCGCAATGATGCCGCTCAGCAAAATGCCGGCAAGAAATGCAACCGCGACAATCCCCAGGTGCCAGGCAACAGCGTCCCGGTCGAATCCCGCCACGTCCCGAAACCAGGGCCCCGCCCAAAGTGTCTGTATGCCGATATGACCACCACCTGAAAGCGCAATCAACGGCGCCAGCCGCCAGAAGACGCGATCGCGGAACAACCCAAACAGCTCAACAACCTGATCAGACATCTTCGGCGTGTTAACGTTGGTTTTTCTTTCGGGCACCACCAGAAATATTGTTGCGGCAACGGCCACCGTGACACCAGACAGCATCGCAAACATCCAACGCCATCCCCATGTCTGCGCGGCAAACTCGGCAGGAACGGTGGCAACGATAAGCCCCAATGCGCCAAAGGACATGACGCAGGCACCGGCCAGCGCCCGGCGCGGTTCCGGCACCCAAAGCACCACCGCTTTGAAGCCCGCCATAAGACCACCGGCAACGCCCGCCCCGATGAGCGCACGCGCAGCGGTCAACGCCAGAACGCTTTCGCCGATTGAGAACAAGGCCGCGCCCAAAGCTGCACAACAAAACAGTACGGTCTGAACACGGCGGGGCCCGAACCTATCCAGCAGAATGCCCAGCGGCAGCTGGCAAAAGGCAAATGCAATTAGATAGGCTGCGGTCAGGAAGCCAAGCTCCGAGGCGCGCAAGCCAATTTCCTCAACCAGGTCCGGCGCCACCACTGCATTTACAGAGCGGAACACATAGGACATGAAATAGCCGAGCGCGAACGGCCCGATTACTGTCAACGCCAACGCCGAAAGCGACAGCTCTTGTTGCTGATCTTCTCTGATTTTGGGCAAGTTTTTCTCATGGGGAAGTGGCACAGAGTGCACAGTCTAAATCGCTTCGCGTTGATATGGAATTTCCAAGCAAGGCTGCACAAGCTTTTTTCGCTTGGCCGCGCAGGGGCACTATGGCAGGTTCGCGGCCCATGTCGAACAGCTACGAAACAATCCTATTGGAACGCTTCGGGCCGGTTGCAGTGATAACGCTCAACCGCCCCGATAAACTCAACGCCATCTCTACCGTCATGATGGCGGAAGTGGACGATGCGCTTGATCAGTTAGAAGCTGACGATGATGTCCGCGCCATTGTCCTAAACGGTGCGGGCCGGGCATTTTCCGCAGGCTTTGACCTGAAGGAAGGCAGCACTCAAAAGCGTGAAACCGCCGCTGACTGGCGCGCCATTCTGCAACGGGACCTGGATTTCATCATGCGGTTCTGGAACTCGCCGCTGCCGACCATTGCAGCCGTGCACGGGCATTGTCTGGCTGGCGGCTGTGAACTCGCCATGTCCTGTGATGTCACAATTGCCGATGTAACGGCTCGCATGGGTGAGCCTGAGTTGCGCTTTGGCGCCGGCATCGTGGCGCTTTTGATGCCGTGGCTCTCAAACCCCAAAAAGGCGAAAGAAGCTCTTCTCACCGGTAACGACAAAATTACCGCGGAAGAAGCCCATGCCATGGGCCTGATCAACAAAATAGTCCCGGAGGGCGAGCACCTTACAGCCGCGCTTGAAATGGCGCGCACCATGGCCGTGATGGACCGCGATGCCCTACAACTCACGAAGCAGGCCATCAATCGCGCCTATGAGACAATGGGCCTGAAGGATGCACTGCAAATCGGTCTCGACACCGATGTCCAGATCGAAACCATGGTCACTCCCGAGCGTCAGGAATTTGGTCGCATACTACGGGAAGAAGGCCTTCAGGCCGCCCTTGTCTGGCGCGAATCCCGTTTCAGCTAACCCATCAACCTCATGCTCAAAAGCCTCGAAAACCACTATCTGGACACGCTTCTCGCGCCCAAAAGTATTGCCTTTCTCGGTGCTTCCACCAGACCTGACAGCCCCGGCAATTCCATGGTGCGCATGGCGATGGCGGGCGATCATGGTGCCGCTGTCTGGCCGGTAAACCCCAGATATGAAGAAGTGGAAGGATTGCCCTGCTTTGGCAGTCTGGCAGAATTACCGCAGTCACCAGATCATGTGGCGATCGGGCTTGGAACAGAACGCCTTGTTTCTGCGCTTGAAGCGACCATCGAGGCTGGAGCGCAGGCGGCAACAATTTTCGCAAGCAGCCACGATCCAGCCCAACCGCATATGGAACGCCGTCTCGCCGATATGGCACGCGAAGCGGGCATCAATCTGTGCGGGCCCAACGGCATGGGCTTTTACAACCTGCAGGCGGGATTGAGGATTTGTGGCTTTCCCGCACCAACCGACCTCAAGCCTGGCGGCATCGCCTGGATCGCCCAGTCGGGAAGCGTGTTCGCAGCCCTTGCACACAACGACCGCCGGCCACGCTTCAATCTTTGCGTCTCTTCCGGCGCAGAGATTGTAACCACCGCTGCAGATTACCTCGATTGGGCTTTGCATCAGCCCTCCACCCGCGTCGTCGCCCTGTTTCTTGAAACTGTTCGTGACCCGCAACGTTTCGAGCAGGCACTGGCGCTTGCAGAAAGCCATCACATTCCCGTGGTGGTGCTGAAAGTCGGCCGCTCAGAAGCGGCGGCCCGAATGGCCCTGACCCATACGGGCGCAATTGCTGGAAATGATGGCGCCTACGAAGCCCTGTTTCATCGCTACGGTGTCATTAGAACCCGAACTCTCGACGAGATGACAGCCGTCCTCCTGCTTTTGCAGGGTGGGCGGAAAATGGGTAACGGAAGTCTCGCCACCATGCACGACAGTGGTGGTGAGCGCGAAATGATCGCCGATCTCGCAGATGACATCGGCATCAAATTTGCAGATCTCGACGCTGCAACCGTTAAACGGCTTGAGGCTAATCTTGATCCGGGACTGGAACCTGACAATCCTCTGGATGCCTGGGGCACAGGTCACCGTCACGAAGAACACTTCACCAACTGCCTTCATGCCCTCATTGAAGACCCCAACGTCGCGCTGGCGGGCATGTTCTTCAATCTGCGCCGCAATTACTATCTGCATGAGGTGCACACCAAGGTTCTGCGCAACGTCGCACAGCTGACAGAAAAACCTCTTTTCCTCGCCACCAACTATTCAATGGTCGATCATCGGGAGTTGGCGCTCGAGCTGACAGAAAGCGGAATACCCGTGCTCGATGGCACAGAAGAAACTTTGCTGGCTGTGCGCCACGTGCTCAATCACCACGCTCACCAGAACCGTGAGAGGGCGATGCCTGCGCCCGCCTGCGAAGAAACCGTGGTGAAATGGCACCATCAACTTGCCGCAGGAAAAACACTGCCTGAAGCGGAAGGTCTGGCCCTTCTTGCAGACTTTGGCATCGATGTGCCGGCAAGTCAGCGCGTCTCTAGTTTGCAGGACGCATTGGCATCCGCACAACAGATCGGCTGGCCGGTTGCCCTGAAGACGGCAGCCGCCGACATCCATCACAAATCGGATGTCGGCGGCGTGGTCCTGAACCTTCTGAACGACGACGCGTTGACCAGTGCATATACTGAAATGTCTGAACGCCTCGGGCCGGAAGTTCTTGTTTCCGCCATGGCTCCCAAGGGCGTTGAGATTGCACTGGGTGCTGTGCTCGATGCTCAGTTTGGTCCCTGCATCATGCTTTCCGCCGGGGGAACTCTTGTCGAATTCCTGAACGACCGGGTGTTCGTGCAAGCTCCGGTGCACGCGGATGACGTGGTCCAGCTTCTGTCTGGAATGAAGATCAACACACTCCTTGAAGGCGTGCGGGGCGCTCGGCCGGTCGACATGGATGCGTTGGCAACATCTGTCGAACGCTTCTCCGTCATGATTGCTTCTCTGGCCGACGTCCTTCAAGAAGCGGACCTCAACCCGTTGATCGCGGGGCCGGAAGGCACAACAGCAGTTGACGCCCTCATTGTTTCGCGCGCACCGGGGATGATCTGAAAGATGAACGCGTCACCGCATACCAGCACTATTTTCGCCCAAATTCCTCGCGCACTGGCATAGTACCGCATGGCCGTTTCCCGCCCAGCAACGCCGATTGCCGACAATGTGCCGCTCGGCATCATTTACATGCTTATCACGACTCTGTTCTTCATCGGTCTTGATACGCTTGCCAAGCTGGCGATGCAGGATTACCCGACCATAATGGTCGTGTGGGGCCGTTTCACATTTCACATGATCATTGTGCTGGCAATGCTGTCCTTCAGCATCAAAAAATACATCCACTCCGAAGCTCTCAAACTGCAACTTGCCCGTTCAGCGCTTATGCTGCTGACGAACGCCTTGTTCTTTGCCGGTCTTCGTTTCACGCCGATCGCCACCGCAACATCCATTGCTTTTCTGGGACCCATAATCGTCACCATGCTGTCTGTGCCCTTGCTTGGAGAAACTGTCGGCATCAGACGCTGGACCGGTGTTGCCATTGGTTTTGTCGGCGCTCTCATCATTATCAGGCCCGGCACGGATGCCATGGGCCCGGGCGCACTTTTCTTTCTGGCATCCGCCACGACCCACGCGCTCTATCAGATCATCACGCGCAAGATTCGCTCCGTCGATGACCCGCTGACAACCTTGTTTTACACAGCCCTTGTTGGCTGCGTCGTCACCACCTGCCTGCTGCCTGCAAACTGGCAGACACCCGAGCCCGTCCACTGGCTCTTGTTCG
>JAJFHB010000333.1 GCA_021775795.1 Hyphomicrobiales bacterium
TGACTAGCTCCGCTCAGCAAGGACAGTGCGGCAGATCTCCTCCATGTGATTGTGATCCGTCCCGCAACATCCACCCCAGACACTGATGTGTGGAAAGCGTCTTGCAACATCACCCATCTGTTGGCCTAGCTCCACCGGATCACCTTCCTCCAGATGACCGAGTTGGCATAGAGTTCCCTTCGCCAGTGTCGATGCATTTGGCCTCATGCCATTGAGACGCAGTGCCCAGTCTCCCGTCTCCAGAGCCGGTTCAAAATCGACAGGGTGGGTGCAGTTGATCATGTAGTAGGCGACAGAGCCATCGGTGGCATCATCTGTTGTTTCTATGGCCTGTTTCAACGAGTGGCCGGTTTTCAGGCGCCCGGACTCATCGAGCGAGAAGGATGCGACGCAAGGAACACCGATTGATTTTGCCGCCCTTGCCAGTCCGATCACTTCATCGGTGTTGTTGAAAGTCAAAGCGCTGACGAGATCGACACCGGCATCACGCAGGGTCGCAATCTGTTCGGAGTGATAATCCTCTGCTTCTTCCACGCTCATGGTGCGGTTGAGCTCATAGGCATCGCCGCGCGGCCCGATACAGGCACTGACCGGCATGGGGCTGTCTGCGGTTTCATGTTTCTTTTTCAGTGACTTCAAGAGCTCGACGCCCTTGTGATTTATGTCTGCAAGGCTTGTCCTGGAATAGCCGAGCAATTCGCCCCAGTCCCGGCTGGCGCGATAGTGGATGCCGCAAAGGACGATGCCGACCTTGTTCCGCAGCGCCACGTTGATGAGATCTTCTATGTAGCTTGTGATGTCAGCCGTTGCTTTCGCCTCGTTGAGGAGATGAAAAAGCGAGAAGTTCGGCAGCTCATAGCCCTTTTTGTACATGATGTCGGTTTCGATCCCCGCGTCTGTCAAAAACAGATCGCCGTTGACCCGTGGAAAGGTGTCTTTCAATGCGTTCATGGTGAAATCCTTTGACGAATTGCAGCGAAATGAACTGCTTGCGGCCATGATGCAGAGGCAACGTCTTTAGATCGTCACCAGGCTTGTGACGATTTTGGAACGCTGCGTCACAAGAATGCCTGCTAAGTTGGAGACGCTCTTGATTTCAGGAACTCCGAACCATGCAGATACAGGTGAACGTTCTGGGTGATTTCGATGCCCGCTCGGGCGTCGCAGAACGGCTGAATTTCCCTACGCTCAAGGCCAAGGCCCTGTTTGCCTTTCTGGTCTTGAAGGACGGGCAGCCCCAAAGCCGCGAAAAACTGTCAGCGCTCCTGTGGGGTGACGTCAGCGAGAGCCGCTCGCGCGCTAATCTGCGTCAGGCTCTCACACGAGTGCGCCAGGCATTGCCTGACACTGCCAGCGGCTGCGTATGTGCCGATGATGGTTCGATTCACATAAATCGCGACTTCGTCACTTCAGATGCTTTTGACTTCAACCGGCTGATCGGGGCGGGGACCATTCAGGCTCTGGAAGAGGCGTCAGCGCTTTACCGCGGCGACTTCCTCGATGGTTTTGCCTATACCGACGATGGCTTTGAAAACTGGCTTAGAGGGGAACGCGAAACCTGGCGCAATCAGGCGCTTGGGTGTTTTGAACAGCTGCTCTCACATTACTATTCTACCGGGGCCTCCACCCGCGGCATTGCTGTGTGCAACAGAATACTGGCGATCGATCCCTACCGCGAAACTGTGCATCGCGCGTTGATGAGTTTTTATGCCGACCAGGACCGGCGCGGCGCAGCCCTTGCCCAGTTCGAAGAGTGCCGTGCGTTGTTGAAGGCAGAGCTTGGCGTTGAACCTGAGCCCGAAACCGCCACTCTTTACGAGGCAATCAGGAACCTCTCCAGCCGGACCGCCTATGGCCGCGATCCCGTGTTGTCACGGCCGTCACCCTCGGATGTGCGGAGCAACCAGACGAGCCATTTCGTCACCAGTCTGGTCGAACGCTCGCCCTGGCGGGGCGCCGATTGGTCGAAGCCCTCGGTGGCTGTGTTGCCATTCGTTTGCTTTGATGACGATGATCGGGACGGTTATCTGAGGGACGGCCTCATCGAAGATCTGATTACCGATCTGGCCCGTTTCCGTGAGCTGCACGTAACAGCCCGGAATTCGTCCTTTACCTATCGTGATGGAGCTCTGGATCTTGACAAGATTGGCGAGGAACTTGGCGTTCGTTATCTGGTGAGGGGAAGCCTGCAGAGCGATAAAGGACGGCTGAAAGTAACAGCCCAGCTCGTCGAAGTGAAAAGCGGCCGCCACCTCTGGGCCGAGCGTTACGATCAGCCGTTGGAAGATGCAGAAGAACTTCGCATTCTTCTGGCACAACAGATTGTCAGCGCACTGGTGGGTCGGATTGAACAACATCAGCTTGAAGCAACTCTCAATCGCAAACCCGGAAACTGGGAAGCCTATGAGTGCTGGTTGCGTGGCATAGATCTGCTGCGAAAGGTGAACTGGGAAAATGTCGATGCGGCGAAAGCCTGTTTTGAACAGGCATTGAAGATCGATCCCAACTTTGCGCGTGGCTATGTTGGCCTGGCGATGGCGCAGTACAAAGCCTGGAGTTGCCTGAGCTGGACCACCTGGTGGAAGCTTGAGGGCGAGACGCTTCAATACGCCCGGCGGGCACTGGAACTTGATGATGACGACCACTATGTCCACTCCATCCTGGGGTCGGTGCTTGTGGCTGCCGGAGAAATTGAGCAGGGCCGCTATCACCTGATCAGGGCCGAGCGTCTCAATCCCAGTGACGCCCGCAACCTCTCCAGTTCCTCGATCGCCTTTTCGCTTTTGGGAGAAGTGGAAAAGGCCGTCGGAATGGCGGAACTGGCGGTTCGTCTCGATCCTTTCCATCCGGACTGGTACATGACCTCACTCGGCATGGCCTATTATGTTGCCCGCGACTATGAACGCGCGATCGCGGCTCTTGAAATTGCCCCTGACGGCATTTGCGATAGCCGTGCCTATCTGGCAGCAGCCCATGCCCAGGCAGGAAATCTGAGCGCTGCCAAACACCACGTTGGGGAGTTCATAAGAACCTGCTGCGAGCGGCTTGGCGGTGATCCGAAAAAGGATATTGAGAATTACACCGCCAGCATCATCGGCAAGAGCCCGTTTGTTCAAGCCGCCGACACTGATCACTTTGCGGAGGGCTTGCGCCTCGCCGGCCTGCCCGTACTCGGCCACAAGGCGTAGAACAAGCGATCCGTCACAGGAACGTTTCGCGGTGATCCCCTGGGCGCCGATCAGCCGTTTGCGCAAGGAAACATTACTTTCATAAGTTTCGTTTATGGCTTGAGCGGATGATTTTGTTCTCCTTGCGATCCGATAGTAAATGTTGACCAAAGATCACACAAACGAGAGCTGCAGCGGCCCATCTGGCGGCGATCCGGCAGTGGAGCTTGCAGAGCTTAGGGCCAGGGTTAGCGAACTCGAAGCGTTGCGCGAGGCGGATGCCCGTGCTGTCTCAGCATTGAAGACCACGCAAGCCCGCTATCGCAACTTGTTCGATGAGGCCGGTGTATCGATCTGGGAGGTCGACTGGTCTGCAATAAAACTGAAGATCGACGACCTGCGCGACAGCGGTGTTGAGGACCTCTGCACCTATCTTCAGTCTCGTCCGGACATTGTTGAAGATCTCGTCGGCGGAATTGAAGTTGTAGACTTCAACAAGGCAACGCTGGACATCTATCGTGCCCCTGACCGGGAAACCATGCGGCAGAGTCTGGGTGGTTTTTTTGACGATACAAGTTGGGACGGTCTGCCCTTCGCAATTGCAGCGCTGGCGAGCGGTCACTCCCGCCATGTTATGGAGTGTCGTGAGGTCGCCCTTGATGGCACAGAGATATTTGTCCGCGTCGTACGGTGGGTGCCTGAAGAATATCAGGATACCTGGACACGGGTCATCGAACTTGTCGAAGACATAACCGATCGCAAGCGTGCCGAAGATCTGAGCGTTAGGCTCGGGCGCGTTGTTGAGACCTCGCACGATGAAGTTTATGTCTTCAACAGTCTGGATCTGCGTTTTGTGCAGGTCAATCAAAGTGCGTGCAGAAATCTTGGCTATTCGATTGATGAACTGCACGAAATGACCCCGTTCGACATCAAACCCAGTCTCACCGAGGCCCAGTTCGAAGAGTTGCTGACGCCCCTCCGCAACGGTGAAGAGGATCAGCTTGTTTTTGCAACCGCGCACCGCCGCAAAGACGGTTCACTGTACGATGCTGAAGTGCGGTTGCAGCTTTCGCGTGCGGAGACACCGCCCGTCTTTGTCGCCATGATCCAGGATGTTACGGATCTCAATCGTGCTCAAGATGCGCAGCGCATAACCCTGTCTCATCTGGACCGGGCGCAAAGGGTCGCGAAGCTGGGACACTGGGAATGGGATTCGCGTTCGGAGCAAATGATGACCCCGTCTCCGGGGATGGCCGAAATATTCGGAATCCCCTCTGATCAGCTTGAAATTTCAGATGAAAGCTACCTGTCGTTCGTGCATCCGCTGGATCGTGAACAGGTCAAGGACATTTTTGACAACCTCGATCAGTTCGGCGAGGCCTATGAAGCCGAGTATCGGATTGTCAGGGCGAATGGCGAAGAACGGTTTCTGATCGAGATTGGGGAACCGGCGTTAGATGCGAACGGAAACTACGTTGGTTATTTTGGCACTGTCCAGGACATCACGGACCGCAAGAAGATCGAGATCGAACTCACATTGGCTCAACAGCAGGCCGATGCAGCGAATCAAGCTAAATCGACATTTCTCGCCAACATGAGCCATGAAGTTCGCACCCCATTGAACGGCATTCTGGGGATGGCGCAGGTCCTGTCATCTGGTGAGCTGAGCATTCAGCAGTTTGAACAGATTGCCGCCATTCAGGAATCCGGAAAATCTCTGCTGGCGGTAGTTGATGATGTTCTCGATCTGTCGAAGATCGAAGCCCAGCACGTGGAAATTGCGGCGCGGGAAGGCGACCTCTCACACGTTCTGACGGGTATGCGCAGGTTATGGAACCCGCTGGC
>JAJFHB010000334.1 GCA_021775795.1 Hyphomicrobiales bacterium
GAAAACACAGGGCGGCTTTTTCCGAAGCGAGGATCTCGCTTCCCTTCTGGCTTTCATAGTTCGTGTAAAACACGAAACCATCGGCGTCGACGCCTTTCAGCAGCACCATCCGCACATTCGGCATGCCATTCGCATCGACGCTTGCAAGCGCCATGGCATTGGCATCATTCGGCTCTTTTTTCTGGGCATCAGCAAACCATTCTTCAAACAGTTTGAAAGGGTCTTCCCGTTTCGAGAAGTCTTCGGTTGCCCATGCTTCGAGCCGCTTTGAATCTGGTGATTTTGAGGGCATGCTTACATTTGCTCCAACTGCATCGGCCTTGGCGGGTGATTTTTCCACAAGCGCCTTTTTGTTGACACTGTTCGCCCGCAATTCAGCCTTTGCACCGCCATAGCCTCAGCACGAGTTAGATCACAGCGCACATCGCGCTGCAACCAGAATGCCAAGGGCTTAGGGGACGTGGCCCACGGGGATCTATCGGCCACGTATTGACCGTCAAAAGCAACTTGGACGTGATCGAACCAGGGGGTCGGTATGTTCAAACAGTGTGTTGCATTCCTCATTTTTGCAGGGGTGCTGTGTGGTTGTCAGACTTCGCAGTCCAGCGTGAGTTCCGGCTCAATCTCCGGCATATCCGGAGGCTCTCAACCTAACGTCAGTATTGTCGAGAGTACCGAAGGAATTGGCCGCAAACGCAGCCAGCAGTGCCGCGATGAAATGTCTTCAGTTCCGGTTGACGATGGCACAGCGATCATCAGTGGCAGGTCCTGCACTCTTTCGGATGCGGGCTGACGCCGTTTCAAACCTCCTTTTTCTTGTGCCGGGGTTCGGCGTTCATCTTCGCTTGCGTCACAACACAAACTGAATTGCTCCAGAGTGCGGTGCTGCAAACCGGCGTATGTCAATGAGTTCAGGTTTGCGATAGTTTGAGCAGTTGCCTGCACCACGGCATTTGACCAAATGCATAAAGCCTTTGGGCGTCTTGGTGCTGCACTGTCCAGTCCCATAGCGGTAAATGACCATTCACAGCCTAGACGATATCCCTGCGGTATTTGCCAACGCCTGGAACAGCGGTGATGCAAAGACGCTTGCCTTGCTATTTGCCGAAGATGCGGACTTTGTGAACGTAACCGGCATTTGGTGGCGCCGTCGCCGTGCCATTGAAAAAGCGCACGACTACGCGCTGAAACGCTATTTTCGTGACGCCCGTCTCACGCTCGAAACTTGCGAAACCAGACGACTTGGGGCCTCGGTGGCGGTCTTGCATCTTCTCTGGCGTCTCGATGGGCAATATGCTCCTGACGGTACGGAAGCGGAAAGCCGGAAGGCAATCATGATCATGATTACAGAACGGCGCGATGAAGGTTGGGTGGTGGTGGCTGCCCAGAACACTGATATTGTTCCGGGGTCGGAAACTAACCTTGCGCAAAATAATACGTTGCAGCCGATATCATACGATGCGAATTGAGGAACGTTCAGTAGTTCCAATGTGGTCTGAAAGCACCCTAGATGCGTGATCCTTATCAAATACTCGGCGTGCCCAAAGGGGCAAGCGATGACGAGATCAAGAAGGCCTACCGGAAGCTGGCGAAACAGTTTCACCCTGATGTCAACGAGGGCGACGCTGCTGCCTCTCAGCGCTTCTCCGAGGCATCGACTGCTTATGACCTGTTGAGCGACAAGGAAAAGCGGACGCAGTTTGATCGTGGCGAGATCGATGCGGAAGGCAAGCCGACGGCGCGCGGGTTCAACCCCTTTGGCGGCGGTGGTGGCGGTGGGCCATTCCGCGGCGGTGCAAGAGGACGTCCGCCGGGCGGCGGCGGTTTCAATGCCGAGGACGTGTTTTCGGAGATTTTTTCCGGCTTCGGTGGGCCGGGGCGAGCTTCCGGTCCGGTTCGCGGGCGCGATGTGAGCTATACCCTGAAGACATCTTTCATCGATGCTGCTCGCGGCACCAAAACGCGGGTGACGCTTGCTGCCGGCAAGACGCTTGATGTGAACATTCCTTCAGGCGTCACCGATGGCCAGCAGATCCGCTTGAAGGGACAAGGCGAGGTGTCAATGGGTGGCGGGACTGCCGGTGATGCCCTGATCACCATCGAAATTCTGCCACACGCTCTTTTTACCCGCGATGGCGCGAACATTCGCGTCGACCTGCCGATCACCATCTATGAGGCCGTTCTCGGGGCAAAGATACGCGTGCCCACGCTCGAAGGTTCGGTTGAGTTGGCGGTACCGCCGAACTCCTCTACCGGCAAAGTGTTGAGACTGAAGGGCAAAGGCATACAGCTGAAGGGGCAATCTGCTCCGGGCGACCAGTTTGTCACGCTGCGGGTCATGCTGCCGGAGCACTCTGGAGAGGACTTGCGGGAGGCAGCGCAGCGTATGGCCGATAGTGAGCCTTATGAAGTCCGGGGCAGCTCTTTCAGTAACAAACCGTAACGAAGGTCAATTCACGATGTCTGGCCCTGAATTCGGTAGACGGCCATAAGCGTTTGTGTAGGATGAGCCCTGTCCAGGGGGGACTTAATCTTTTGTTGCTAGGAGGCTGGTGTGAGCGATCCAGGACCACTTATGGCTGGAAAGCGCGGCCTCGTAATGGGGGTGGCGAACAATCGCTCCATTGCCTGGGGCATTGCGAAAGCCTGTGCAAATCACGGTGCCGAACTGGCATTCACCTATCAGGGTGATGCGTTGCTGCGGCGGGTAGCACCTCTGGCCGAAGAAATCGGCTCTTCGATCGTACTTCCGTGTGATGTCACGGATGTCGCCAGTCTCGACGCCACTTTTGAGGCGCTAGAGAAGGAATGGGGTTCTCTCGATTTTGTCGTCCATGCCATAGCCTTTTCGGACAAGGACGAACTCACCGGCCGTTACGTCGACACCACGTCTGCCAACTTCAACATGACAATGAATATCTCCTGTTATTCATTCACCGCCGTAGCGCAGCGCGCGGAACGCCTCATGACAAATGGCGGTTCGCTCCTGACCCTGACCTACTATGGTGCGGAAAAAGTCGTGCCGCATTATAACGTTATGGGTGTTGCCAAAGCAGCACTGGAAGCGAGTGTACGTTATTTGGCCGTTGATCTCGGCAAGAACGGCGTGCGGGTCAACGCGATCTCGGCCGGGCCGATCAAAACCCTTGCCGCATCAGGTATTGGTGATTTTCGCTATATTCTGAAGTGGAACGAATATAACTCGCCACTGCGACGCGCAGTCACCACGGATGAAGTTGGCGATGCGGCCTTGAGCCTTTTGAGCGATCTTGGACGCTCCATAACCGGCGAAGTCCTGCATGTGGATTCCGGTTATCATGTCGTTGGCATGAAGAACGAAGACGCGCCGGATATTGCCGCGATCTGATCGTATAGCGCCAGCGCCGTTCAACTGCTTTCATTAAGCGTTTCCTCAGGCCCTGTTTGACCTGAACGTCATCGGTTGGGTAGAACGCTCTTAACTTAAACAATTCCGCATTCGGTAAACCAGCATGTCGCACAACAGTTTCGGCCATCTGTTCCGGCTGACAACATTCGGCGAATCACACGGGCCAGCTATTGGCTGTGTAGTCGATGGCTGTCCGCCAATGCTGCCGCTGACAGAAGCTGACATTCAACAATGGCTGGACAAGCGCCGGCCCGGACAGTCCCGTTTTACGACCCAAAGGCGTGAGCCGGATACGGTGCGCATCCTGTCCGGCGTGTTTCCGGACGAGGCAAGCGGCCAGCAGGTAACGACCGGAACGCCGATCTGCCTTCTGATTGAAAATGTTGATCAGCGCTCGAAGGACTATTCCGATATCAAGGACAAGTTCCGCCCTGGACATGCGGATTTCACCTACCTCGAGAAATACGGCATCCGCGATTATCGCGGTGGTGGCCGCTCATCAGCGCGGGAAACGGCATCAAGGGTTGCTGCAGGTGCGGTCGCCCGCAAGGTCATTCCGCAAGTGAGCATTCGAGGCGCCCTGGTCCAGGTGGGTCCACACGGCATTGATCGTGACAACTGGGATTGGGAAGAGGTGGAGCGCAATCCGTTCTTCTGCCCCGATGCACAAGCCGCAGCAAAATGGGAAGGCTATCTCGACAGTGTTCGCAAGAGTGGTTCGTCGTGCGGCGCCGTCATCGAGATTATCGCCTCGGGCGCGCCTGCAGGTTGGGGCGCGCCGGTCTATGGCAAGATTGATCAGGAAATCACCTCCGCGCTGATGAGCATCAACGCGGTCAAGGGCGTTGAAATGGGAGCGGGTTTCGCGTCCGCGGCCTGGTCGGGAGAGCAGAATGCCGATGAGATGCGCATGGAAAACGGCGCACCGGTGTTTACCTCAAATCACGCCGGCGGCGTACTTGGTGGAATTTCAACCGGCCAGGATATTGTCGCGCGATTTGCCGTTAAACCCACATCGTCCATCCTGGCAGCGCGCCAGACAGTCACGCGTGATGGTGAAGAGACGGAAATTGCCACTAAAGGTCGCCACGACCCCTGCGTTGGAATCCGTGCCGTGCCGGTAGGTGAGGCAATGGTGGCAATTGTTCTGGCAGATCAGTTTCTTCGGCACCGCGGACAGGTCGGCTAAAGTGCCGGCGACTTCTTATTCGAAGTCGTAACGCAGGCCAAGGCCCAGGTAGTTGGAGCCGGTATTTCGCGGCGTAATCAGCCCGTAGCCACCTGAGCGGTGATGAATTCGACCAACGAGGTGCACCTGCTCGAATTGTTTGTGGGCCAGTTCCAGTTCGAAAAGCAGCAGATTTTCAAATTTATATGTATCGACACCGCGAATGCCGTTTTTCCCGTGTTCCAGGTCCGGAGCCGTGAAGGCGTATGAAATGCCCTCGCCGAAGGCGATGTTGAAGCTGAAGTTCTCTGTAATGTTCATTTCGCCTGAGCGAAGCACAAGTGCCAAAGTGCCTTCAGTGTGGTCCTCCAGGTTGAAATGCTGCAGGACCTGCATTTCGACTTCAAGATCCATTCCATTGAAGAAGGCAAAGGGCAGGGGCGTATCGAAGTTGTCTATCCAGACGAGGGACCCTGCGATGCCGACAAAATAGGCGTCGTCGAAATTCAGCTTGTTGGTGACAACATTGCCGGGGATTTCGAGCAGGTTGGTTTCAGCCCAGCGGGAAGCAAACAGGGTCACATGACCACTGCGGTTTCTCTCATCCTGCGTGATGCTGATAGCCCCGTCGTCCGCAAGCGCATGCGAAACCCAGGCGAGCGAAAGCAGGCACGCGAAGCCGATTGCGGTCGCCGTTTGTCGGACAATCGTCAAGAGAAATCCTAGCCCTAACACACCATCGCGCTTTCGTGTCGCCCCGAACGCGAAGGAAAATTATTGCGCCGAAGTGTTCAGCGCACCCACTGCCAAAAAACTATACCTGAACAGTTAGACGGGGGATACGTTGATTTGGCAAGAGATGATGAAAAGTTCGGACTTTTATTGCACGTCTGGCGCCACAGCACAGGCGGTCGCTGCTTGAGAGCGAACAGAGCCGAATTGGAGAGCTTTACTCCGCCGCGGCCTGCTGTGGAACCGGTGCCTGAAGAACTGATAAATATCGGCCTACATTCGGCAGATTTTCCCTGATTCCCGCCAATCGCAGGGCATGCCACGCCATCGCCTGGTTTGATGAGACAACCGGCTTGCCTACAAGCTCTTCAAGCTCACTCAATACCGGCGAAACATGCAATGCTGTGCATGAGCAAAACAACGCATCTATGTCCGTATCGGCCATGGGTGCAGCGGCATCAAGCAGCGAGCGTGGATCAATGCGGCCCATTTCCAGGCCATCCAGCATCTGAAAACTGCGGAAACGCACGATCTCAAGGCCCTGTGATTCGAGATAGGACACGACTTCCGCATTTACGTCGTCGGCATAGGGCGTAATCAATCCTATGCGTTTGGCGGATAAAGCGTTCAGCGCCGTCAGGGCTGATGTGACGGGATTGACGACTGCCGCCTTGGGCAGCACTTCATTGATGGCCTGTTTGATCCGCTCCGGCCCGATTGTCATGCTTCCCGACGTGCAACCGAACGCCACAACATCAAGGTCGCCGAGACAGGCAAGGCCCTGGGTCACCGGCCCGATACGCGGGTACATGGCGCGCAGGGTTTCCGGTGTCGTGTCAAAGTCCATATCGATGCGGTTTGCATAGACCGCGACGCCATCGCAACGGCTGAACGCGGCAAACTCCGGCTCCAGCGCCAGGTCATGGACCAGCACGATGAGGCCGATACGGCCGCGTGCGCCCGGGCCAGCATCAAGGCGGGGTTCAACATACTCGGAAACGGATGAAACGGTCATGGCAATATCCTTTGTGCTGCGAGCGTATCATGACGAAGGACTTGGGAAAAGATGCAGAAGGGTTTGGGAAAAGATGCAAAAGGGCGGAAGAACTACAGCGGCAGGGCTGTCGTCTTCTTCACCGTTCGCAGCGCAAGGGTGGATTGGATGCGCGTGACGCCGGGAAGCAGCGTGAGGATTTCCGTGTGGATTCGCTCAAGATCGGCTGCGTCAGAGTAAACCACCCGCATCATGTAATCAGAGCCGCCAGCAATCAGATGACATTCCATGATTTCAGGGATATCCACAATCGCTGCCTCAAAAGCATCGAGCGATGAACGACCCTGCTGGTTGAGGGTGATCGCAACAAAAGCATTGCCCGGCATGCCGCAGGCCTTTTGATCCAGCAACAGTGCGTAGCGGTCAATGAGGCCGCTATGCTCAAGCAGCCTGATACGGCGCAGGCAGGCGGAGGGCGAAAGGTTTACCTTTTCGGCCAGTTCCACGTTGCTCAAGCGCCCGTCACCCTGCAGGCATCGCAGGATCGCACGGTCTTTCGTGTCTATCTCTTCAAGTCGCATTTAATGCTTATAAACCTTACCATTGCCGCATAATATGCAAAAAATTCGCGGAACCGATATATTTTCTCGCAAGAAACTGCGTCCTGGTTGCTGCATACTGCGTCAAAATTCATCAGGCTTGGGAGGACGTGACGATGCTTATAGGTGTGCCTAAAGAGATCAAGAATCATGAGTACCGTGTCGGGCTCATTCCATCGAGCGTACGTGAGTTCGTGGCGCATGATCACAAGGTGATCGTGGAGACCGGCGCCGGCGCCGGCATTGGCATGAGCGATGAGGCTTATGAGGCGGCTGGAGCCGCCATTGTCTCAACCGCGGCAGAGGTCTTTGCTGCAGCCGACATGATCGTGAAGGTGAAGGAACCTCAGGCCGGCGAACGGAAGATGCTGCGGCCTGATCAGATTCTCTACACATACCTGCATCTGGCTCCGGACCCGGAACAGACGAAAGATCTGGTTGATAGCGGCGCCATTTGCATCGCCTATGAAACCGTCACCGATAACGCCGGACGTCTGCCCTTGCTTGCGCCGATGTCTGAAGTCGCCGGGCGCATGTCGATCCAGGTGGGCGCTTTGTGCCTGCAAAAATCCGAAGGCGGTCGTGGCATCCTGCCCGGAGGCGTTCCCGGCGTGCCGCCTGCAGACATTGTTATTCTTGGTGGTGGCATGGTTGGGGCAAATGCCGCACGCATGGCATTGGGCCTGGGTGCAAATGTTGTGATCCTCGACCGGAATGTCGATGTGATGCGCAGCCTTGTAGCTGAATTCGGCTCTGCGATCAAAACCGTGTACTCCACCCGTGATTCCGTTGAATCGCTC
>JAJFHB010000335.1 GCA_021775795.1 Hyphomicrobiales bacterium
GCCGCAATGCTGCGATTGCGCGCTATGGGTTGAGGTCAATCACTGAAACGGATTGATCCCGAAGGGCACAAAGAGAACGATCATAGGTACCAGCACGAAAAGTGCGAGCCGGAAGAGGTCGGCGATCCAGAAGGGTGTGACCCCGCGAAAGATAGTACCCGTTGTGACATCCCCCAGCACGCCCTTGAGAACGAAGACGTTGAGTCCGACCGGCGGCGTTATGAGACTGATTTCCGTTACCACGACAACCACGATACCGAACCAGACGAGAGAAAGCTCTTTCATCTGCCCCGCCGTCAGGGCTGTTGCCGGATCCTCCGCCAGATGGGCAAATAGCCCAAGCTCTGCCACCACGGGGGCGAAAACCGGTACGGTCAGCAGCAACATGGAGAGGCTTTCAAAAACGCAGCCCAGAACAATGTAGACGAGCAGGATCAGCAGGATCACGACAAGGGGCGCGACATCAAATCCGGTTACAAAGGCAACAAGATCTCCAGGCAGATCGGCACGTACAACAAAGCGCTGAAATATCTGAGCGCCGATAAGGACAGTGAAAAGCATGGCTGTGGTACGGATGGTCGAAACAAGCGCATCCACAAATATTCTGACTGTCAATTTACGACGCACAAGCGCGATCACGAGCGCCCCGCCGGCACCAATGCCGGCAGCCTCTGTTGTGGTGTAAATGCCAAAATAGATGCCGCCCAGAATGGCGATGAAGAGAAGCAGAATGCCCCAGACATGCAGCAGCGCTTCAAACCGTTCTGGCCAGTCGACGCGGGCGCCGGCGGGGCCTGACGCAGGATTGCGGAAAACCGTCCACTGCACTGCTGCAAGATAAAAGAGAACACCAATCAGACCCGGCACGATTCCCGCCAGAAAAAGCTTGTCGATGCTCTGTTCGGTCATGATGCCGTAGATGATGAGAATTACGCTTGGTGGAATGAGTATGCCAAGCGTGCCGCCGGCCGCGATGGACGCGGTTGCGAGGCTGTCGGAATAGCCAAAGGCGCGCATCTGTGGCATCGCCACTTTCGACATGGTAGCAGCCGTTGCAAGGCTCGAACCGCAAATGGCGCTGAAGCCGCCGCAAGCCACAATGGTAGCCATGGAAAGGCCGCCGCGCCGATGCCCAAGGAAAGCGTTGGAGGCGCGATAGAGTTCATCAGCAAGGCCTGCCCGGCTGACCAGCATACCCATGAGCACGAACAAAGGTATTACCGACAGGCTTTCGGTCTGCAAGGTGTCGAGTACCGTTCCCGCCGCCGGTGACAACGACGCCTTCCAGTTCCAGTTGTTCAAAACAGCAAAACCGATGACGCCGACAAGCCCCATGGCAAAGGCGATTGGCACACGCAGGAATGCGAGAATGAGAACCGCAGCAAATCCGATGAGGGCTATTTCCATGAGAATTCCGCCTCAACCGATTGTGTCGGCATCACGCGCTGCCGGCGGATCGGGCCGCAATTCGGGCCTGCGAATGTAGATCACGTCGAGACCGGTTTTCACTAGCAGGGCGATGGCGGTGATGAGCACCATGCAGGCAATGAAGTAGGCCATCGGATAGAGTTTGATGTGCAGAAAGTCACTGTAATCGCCATTCCGCAGCAAGCGGTCGCCGCGAAACTTCAGCCAGTAAGCCAAAACAAACAGCGAGCCGCTCATCGTGAGGTCAACGGCAAAGTCACGCACCGCAGCAGCCCGTCGGGTGAACCAGTGATCAAACAGATCAACCGCGATATGCTGGCCGCTGACGCTCACGACAGGAAGTGCAAAGGCAATGAGCCCGGCCATGAGGAACCGTGTCAGTTCAGTCTTGCCGTTGACCGGTGAATCAAGGATGTAGCGGCCAAAGACATCGACACAAGTCAGTATCAACATTGCAAAGAGAACCGCTGCACCGGCCATGAGTACGAAGCGGGCCAGCCAATGGCCGGCCCGCTCAAGTCTTTGAGCGAAGTGCGCGTCTTCGCTGCTCACGTCTATTGCCCGTAAGACGTCATCGTTTCGACGATCAGGTCCATGGCGGCCTGAGCATCAACACCGGTGGCTGTAACCTCTTCAAGCACGTTGGCGCGGATGGTCGTGGCGATATCGGCAAAGGCTGCCTGATCTTCCGCAGAGAACTCTCCCATGTTGACCCCGACCTCAGCAGCATTTTCAAAGCCAGCAACATCAGCATCGGCCCAGGCTTTGCCCGCTACCTGCGACAGCCACTCGCCTGTTGTGGACAGCACCAGCGCCCGGTCTTCATCGGAAAGCCGGTCAAGCGCTGCATCACTCATGATGATGGCAAACGAGCCTCTGTAAAGGCCACCCGGCATGATCATTGTGTTCGGTGCGACCTCAAACAGGCGCAGGCTCTTGTTCGTTTCCATGGGCATCCAGACGCCATCGGCAACGCCACCACTCAGGGTCTCGTAAACTTTGGGCGCCGGCACCTGAACACCGACAACCCCAAGGGCTGTACCGACATCTGCCGAGACACCGCCGCCGATCCGGATCTTCAGGCCGTCGAGATCAGCAAGAGAGGTGATGGGTTCACGCATGTGCACCTGACCCGGGCCATGCGTCATCAACGCGATAACATTGACGCCGTCATGCTCGGCTGCTTGTGAAAGATGAGTTTCATAGGCACGCCAGTGGGCAACGGATGCTGCTTCCGCATCGCCGGTAAGTCCCGGGACTTCAATCAGTTTCGTGGTGACAAAACGGCCGGGATTGTAGCCGTGAAAAATCCACGCCACGTCGGCCGAACCATCTTCGATGAGATCGATCTGGCCTGGAGGCGGGGCAAGACCAAACTCGATTTTGCCGGTAACCCGGCCTTCGGTCACGCGCTCGACTTCTGCGATCCAGGCTGGAAAAATCACCGTGTTAACCGCATGCGGCGGTATCCAGCTTGAAATCGTCAGCGTTTCTTGGGCCGAAGAATCCTCGGTTCCTAGCCCCATGGCCATGGCACAGGCAATGCCGGCAAGCCCCAGTTTGTTAAGCAAACGCATAATATCTACCTCCCTTTAAGATCAAACATCCAAGCCTTGAGTTGTTGGCTTTTGTTGGTATTACTGAAATTAGTTGCGTACGTAACTATATCGGAATGACGTGTTCTCCCGCAATACAATTCTAAAGTGTCACCCTTCTTGTCTGGCACCGATCCGGGCCTCCAGAAGCGTCCGCAGGTCGCCGGCAACGACCTTGCCCATGGCGTTTCGGGGCAGGGCGTCCACGACGATGAGGTGTTTGGGATGCTTGAAGCGGGCAAGTTCCACCGCCATTTGCGCCCGGATTGCAGTTTCCTCCGGGGGTGTGCCGTCGCAGACCAGAGCCGCTGCGGGAACTTCACCCCATTGAGCGTCCGGAAGGCCCACGACGCCCGCATCCTCAATACCGTCAATGCCGCGCAACACGCGCTCGACTTCTGCCGGGTAGACGTTCTCGCCGCCTGAAATGATCACGTGCGATTTCCGGTCGCGAAAATAGAGTTCTCCATCATGCCCGCGCACACCAATGTCGCCGGTCCGAAACCAGCCGTCCTGCAGTGCAGAGGCGCTTGCTTCCGGCTCCAGCCAGTAGGCGCTCATCACGTGCTCACCGCGCACGCAGATTTCACCTTCCTGCTCCGGCTTTGACATTTCCGCGCCGTTTTCGTCAATGATGCGAAACGCACTGAACAGGGCAGCGTGGCCGCTTGAACTGGGTTTTGTTCTGCCATCGCCCGGACGTTGATAGGTGGCTATGGGGCAGGTTTCCGTTGAGCCATAGACTTGCACCACGGAAATATCTTTTGCCTCAAACGCAGCGATGAGTTCTACGGGCACCACGGTTGAGCCCGTAGAGAGCATACGAAGAGACGAAAAGTCGGTTGTTTCAAACTCGCGCTGGGCCATGATCGCCTGCATGGTTGCTGGCACCAGAACGAGAAGATCGGGATGCGTGTTCTCTATTGCCGCCAGGGTGGCCTTGGGCTCGAAACGTGAATGCAGATGCACCGTGGCGCCTGCATAGATTGCGGGGACGAGCTGAATGTTCAGGCCGCCTACGTGAAACAGCGGCAGGACCACAAGAACAGTGTCGTCTTTTGACAGGCCGTGCATGTCGATACTGTTGAGCGCATTCACCAGCAAGGCCCGTTGCGACAGCACAGCACCCTTCGGCCGGCCGGTCGTACCGGATGTGTAGACGATCAGGAGAGAGTCATCGAGCGCGCCGCCGGCCTCATAATCTTGGCCGCCTGAGCCGGCTACAAGAATCGAGACAGGCTGTCGGGAAAGTGAAGCTTCTCTGCCGTTGATGGTGCCCGCAAGTTCTGTGTGTTCATCATCGTGGAACAGAGCCTTCGGGGAGCAGTTGGAGACGATGTAAGAGAGCTCCGGTGCCGTCAGGCGCCAGTTGAGCGGCACCAATATGGCTCCCAGCCGCGCGCAGGCAAACAACAACACGAGCATCGAGGGGTGGTTGAAACCAAGGAAAGCGATGCGGTCGCCGTGGTGGATGCCGAACCTCCGCGACAGCAGGGATGCGGCTGCATCGGTTTGCTCATGCAATGCGGCATAGGTGAGAGGTGCGCCGCCCTCAAAGACAATTGCGGGTTTATCGGGTTGGAAAAAAGCGTGATGCTGCAGCCAGTGTCCAATGTCGGCTTCAAGCTCAAGTTCGCCCACAGCCGGCCCCTCAGTCATCCGTTTCTCCGGGATGGTAGAGAGCGGACCTGCCAATCCGATCCATGCAGAGTTCTGCTGTCCAGGGCAGCATGAGCGCACCACAGCGGCTGTCTCGGTAAAGCCGCTCCAACGGCAGTGACTTGAACATGGATTGGCCACCGCAGGTGCGAATGGCCAGCCGGCAAAGATCGTTTGCGGTTTCCATTACCGTGTAGTTCGTGGCGTAGGCCCGCATCACCTGATCAGCGCTCGGCTTGCAGCACGCTTCCGATACCGCCTGAAACCAGAGGCTTTTGGCGTTCTCAAGCTTGATGCGCATTTCTGCCACCGCAATCTGCTTCGTCGGGTACATGCGCCGTTTTACCGGCGGTGTGCCGGGCATTTCTCCGCGCAGGTACGTAATGGTGAAATCATAAGCCGCCTGGGCAATGCCAAGGTAGGTTGGAGAGAGTGTCAAAAACATGTGCGGCCATGAAGATGCGGCGAGAAAGTAAACGCCCTGAGGCATCAATTCCGCATCTTCATCGACAAAAACCCCGTCGAACAGCAGGGTCCGTGACACCGTTCCCCGCATGCCCACAGGATCCCAGTCGCCGACGACTTGTATGCCGTCAGCCGTTGCTGGAACCGCAAGATAAGCGGTGTCACGCATGGAAGGCTCCCGGCCTTCATGCTGCAAGGTGCAGAGCACGCCATAGTAATCCGCATGGCCGGCAAGAGAGGCGAAGATCTTCTTTCCATCCACCCGATACCCCCCGTCCACCCGCGTTGCCGCTGTGGAAAAGGGTTGAAAGCCTGCTGCCGCCGCGCTGCCTTCCGAGAACGGTTGTGAGTAGACAGCCCCTTCGCGAACGATGCGCCCATAGTGTATTGCCCGGCGGCGTTCGTGTTCAGCCCTTTGTGCCTCGCTCATCGCAAGATCGTCTGCCAGCAGGCCGGTCCACAGGCTTGAGCAGACATGCATGTTCCAGGTGAGCGCGGTTGAACCGCAGTAGCGGCCCATTTCTGCTGCCGTCAGGCAATAAGCGCGAAAGCCTGCTCCCAGGCCGCCATATTTTTCTGGAATGCAGATGCCGAGCAGCCCTGCATCCTTGAGGTCTGCATAGTTATCTGTCGGAAAGACAGCGTCTTTGTCCCAGAGCTCAGCCCTGCCGGCAAACTTCGATTGGCCAAGGTCGCGGGCAAGAGCACAGAGCTCTACCTCTTGCTCAGACAATGAGAATGCCGCTGCTTCGAACATCGGCGCGTCCATTGCGTTCTGGACAGGGCCTGGATCGCTGAGAGCTGCTTCAGACATGTTGTATGCTCCTCAGGAAGGCGCCAAGAACGTCGTTGAACGCTGTCGGCCGCTCCATGTTTGCAAGGTGACCTGCACCGGGAAGGGTTCGGAAGGCGCTGCCGTGAACCTTGCCCGCCATACGCTCCATCATTGCAGCGGGCGCCGTCGTGTCGCGTTCGCCAGCAATGAAGCAGGATGGGCAGGAGATGTTTTCAAGGTTCGCCCGCAGATCAAATGTCACAATCAGTTTGACAACCGCACGGTATGTCTCGGGAGGCACAGCGCTCATGCCTTTCAGGGCGAGCTCCACCCCGGCGGGATCTGGATCCTCGCCAATGAGGCTGGCAACTGTTGCACCGGCCATGTCGGCCAGGCTTTCGCCTCGGTCGAGGGGCTCCAGCCGTGAGGCCACAAAGCGCTGCTGAAAATCACCATCCGGTTTTCCAAAGGCAGGACTTGTGCCGCTGAGGACAAGCGCGTGGACGCGATCGGGATAATCACGCACAAGCTGCTGTGCGATCATGCCGCCAAAGGAGTGACCAACAGGAATGACGCGTTGAATGCCGAACGCATCAAGGTCGGTGATAAGCTGGGCGGCGAGTGTCTCGAATGTAAATTCATCCAGCAAAGGCCGGCCGCCATAGCCTGGAACATTCCAGCACAGCACCCTGTGTTCTGCACCGAAGGCATCGTCTTGCGCCTTCCAGGAGCTCGCAGAGCCGCCCATGCCATGGAGAAAGACAAGAACAGGCTTCATCCGAAGACCTCCCAAACCACGTGGCCTTCCTGCACAACAACCTGACCGTCGAGTTCAATTGTGCAATTTCTGACCGGCAGGTCGAAATGCCCTTCTGTGTAGCGGTTGGCGAATTCGTTCGCGCCGGTTGAAAAAAGAAAATTGCCGGCAAAGGCGCGCAGCTCCGTGCCGTTGAAATCCTGTTTGTCGTAAAAGGCCAGCGCCTCATAACGGGCAGATGGATTCATGCCCCATCCCACATGCGAAACCGCATAGGCATTTTCATCGTCCCATGCCGCCCAATAGCGCTGCATAAGTTCAGCGTCCGTACCCGGGCCGGAAATGCTTCGCACAAAATCATTTTCGATCAGAAGCTCGACCGGGTGTTCCAGATAGCGCTTGAATGTGAGGTTGATATCGCCGGCATCGAGAATGAGTTTGCCGTTTGTGCTGTTGGCTTTGGGAAACGAGACCACGATGCCACCTGGCCAGTGGGCAAGGGTGCCTGGCTTATCCGTATACCCCCAGATGCCGACTGTTGAGGCGCCGCCGAGATCTACGTGCAGATCGCTGCCGATCGCCGATGTCACCCGCATTTTTTTCGAATGGCGTAACAATCGGGCTGCTGAGCGCACTTTGTCCTTGAGAGCCGGGTCCGGTACCAATCGCTCAAGCGCGTCTGGATGCTCATTTGAAATTGTGAGCACCCGTGCTCCGCTTTGCAGGATTTCAGGCAGCTCCGGCGCATGCATGAGGCCTTCAACAGTTACATCGACGATGAAGTGTGAGCTCTTGAGTGCCGCAAGAATGCCCGGGTGATGGCCGATGGCATTGCTGGCACCTGTTGAGCGTACGGGCACGGGGGCTGTTTGCGCCGGACTGAGGGCGCAGACGTGAAAGGGCCGTATGCCGAGTTGCTGCAAGGCAAGTTCTGCCAAATGCACGGTCAGGGACCGGGATTGGCTTTCGGACAATATGGCAACGGTCTCGGACGTCTCCACTTTGCACAGGCTGAAAGTTTTGATGAACGCGTCAATCCAGCGTTGCTCAATGCGGTCCACGAGCATTTACGGTTCCTCCCCAGGAGCGTCAGTTTTACATCCAAAAACATAATATGCAAATGGATGTTAATTGCATCCAGCAAAACCCCGCTGGTTGATCATTCGTTTTTGCCTGCTCCGCTGAGCAGTTTTGAGAGTGCCTCCGTCAGCGTCGCCAGTTCA